>JAJFUB010000037.1 GCA_021372615.1 bacterium
CCGACCGCGACCGGCTGGTAGCACGCGACGGGTCGCGGTCGGTGACCGCTCCCACATCCTGCTTCCTACACCAACATCCTGCTTCCTAAGCCCCACGTCCTGTCTCCCATGCCCTACGCTCTACAGCCCCTGCACCTGCGCCTCACCCTCCTGCCGGGGCTTCCCGTTCTCCAGGCGCACGAAGACGTTGTTGTAGAGCACGGCCTCATCGCCCTCGCCGTGGTCGTAGATGAACAGCATCCGCCGTCCGTCGCCATCGGCGTCGGCAAAGTCTTCGAGCTTGCAGGGGCGGTCCAGCACGATCTTCCCCTCCGCCACCCGTGCCACCCGGAAGCGCGCCTTCTGAGACTCATCGGTCACCAGCGCGCCGTCATAGGTGCCGGGCTTGACGCCGCGCGTGGCCTCGATGGGCGGGGCCAGCTCCGTGGACACCGTGAGCTTGTCGTCGCTGACGCCGTCCAGTCGTGACCGGAAGAGGATGCTGTTGCACTCCAGCCGCACCTTGTCCCCTGGCGGTAGCACCTCGGCGATGCGCCAGGCCGTGCGGTGCTTCCCGCCGCGCAGGAAGAGCATCCGGCCCTTGAGCGCGTCGCCGACGGGTAGCTTGCCATCGAGGGTGACGATGTTGTCAGTCACGTCAATCGCCGTGATCTTCAGCCGCTGTGCCGGCGCGGCCTGGGCGATGCCCACGCCGTTCTTCAGCAGCTTCATGCCGTTGACGAGATGTGCGCAGCGGAGCTTGCCGTCCTGCTCGGACCAGTAGCCGAAGCTGCCCTGGAAGGTGAACTCGCCGCACTTCACGGGTGTGGTCGCGTCGAAGGTGTACAGGAACGTATCCACCTGTCCGCCGGCGAGGGTGACACGCACAGCGACCGGCGGGAAGTCGGCGGGTGCCGCGCCCTGTGCGGCGGGCCCCGCCGACACTTGCAGCCTCTCGATCTTCTCGATGAATGGCTGTCCCACATACGGCTGCCAGACCGCGACGAACTCGCTGGCGCCGTCGGGCGCGGTGTCTTCAGGGAAGAGGAAGCGGATGGGCGGCGAGTCGGGCTTGCCGTAGCGGGCGGTGAAGTACTTGCGGCCGGGCTGGCCGAGCAGGTTCAGCCGCAGGTGGACATCGGCCTTGTCATACAGCCAGTCGGCCCACGCGTCGCCATCGCCCTGAGCCTCCTGCGGCTCGAGGATGTTGTTGTTCAGATGGCGGCTCATGCTCTTGATGTCGAACGGCTCGGTGGCTTTGGGGCCGAAAGTCAGGCTGGACTGGAAGTCCTTGTGGGCCGGTCCGTGGAAGCAGTACGTGCGGGTCGTCCCGCCAGCCATGCGGAACACGTCGAACAGGTAGACATTGCCGCCCGGCGCATCGGCCAGGCAGACGGCCCGGCGGTAGACGCGGTTGGGGAAACCGGCCGGCTCGGCCGAGAGGTCGGCGAATGACGCCTCGGGCGCGGCGGCAAACTGCTCCAGCGTGCCATGCGCCGTGCCGCCGCTGTACTGGGGCGAGCGGTCAATCATCCCGGTGTTGTGGTGAACGACATGGCCCGTCGCGCCCAGCGGGTGTGCCCAACACGGATAGCCCAGCTCCGGCGCCAGCGGCGCGTCATGGGCCCAGAACTCCACGTTCAGGTTGTCCTGGTGCTGGTGGCCGACGCCGTAGCCGTAGCGGAAGGCCAGGCCCGCGCGCTGCTCGACCTTCTCGGCATCGGGGCGCGACTCGAGGAATGCAAAGCCCACGCCATCGAGCACGCGGCTGCGCAGCGGCGGCGCGGGACCGACCTGCTTGACCTGCTCGGCCACTTCCGGCCACACGTCCGGCTCGAACAGATCCGGGGCGCTCCGTCCGGTCAGGGCCAGCGCGCGGGCCAGTGTGTCGGTCGGCCATCGGTGATAGGCGCGGGTGTACTCGACGCGCCGGATCGAGGGCGCGCCCTGCGGCAGCTTGGCCCCGGCGGCGTTGCCGTCGTCGCCGTAGCAGGGCCGGTGGTCCCCGGCCACGAGCATCTCCGTCCAGGCGTCATACTCCGCCCGCAGCTTCGGGTACTGCCGCACGTCGTACAGGTTGCAGCGCGCCCTCCACTTCGGCGACTGCACCTGGGACAGGATCTCCGCCAAACCCGACTTGGCCGACACGTAACCCAGCGCGTAGTCAAAGCCGTTGACGAGCGTGATGCCCTCGCGGGTGAGGGTGTTCACGAGCATCTCGTCATCGAAGCCGCCCTTGCTCAGGCCGCTGTTGTACGAGTTGGTGAACAGCTTCTCGATCCACGCATCGCTCGGGGCGCCCATGTTGGCGCAGACGGCGATGTAGGCCGCGTCGCGCTCGCGGGCGCCCTGGTTGCCGCCCGACAGTCGGTTGTTCACCCAGTCCCACCCGAAGAGCTGGATCAGGTAGGTGTCAATCAGGGTCTTCACATCGGCGGGCGTCTTGATTGCGGGGTCCTTGGCCTGCAGGAACTTGACCAGGGCGGTGTCGCGGTCAAGATAGTCGAAGATGGCGTCATAGCACTGGGCGGCCGGGACGGTCAGCCCGGTGCGCTCCCAGTTGCCGTCCACCAGCAGCCGCCCCGGCCGCAGGTAGCCGGTCTGTACCTGCTGCCAGGTCATGTCCATGCCGGGGTACACGTACGCCAAGCGCGCCAGCAGCAACCCGGCCTTGTGGGCAGCCTGCTCGTCCCCGAGCAGCAGGTAGCGCTCGCCCAGGCGCTTCATCTCGCCCCCGGTGGACAGCCACATGGTGTGGTGGTTGTGCAAGCCCACCCAGCCGGCGATCTGCTTGCGGTCGCGGTTGCCGGTCGGGTCGTAGCCCCAGCCGTCATCGGGCGTGTCGCCGCTGGTGAAGTCGTCCTTCGTGATGTCATTGCTGGGGAAGGCTTTGCCGCACAGCGGGCACTTGGCCTTGTAGGTCCCGCGCGTGACGTGCTGCCAGGGGTAGAAGGCGCTCTTCTCGTAGATCTTCTCGCCGCACGCGGGGCAGGGCCAGGTGCTGTAGCACTGGCGGGGCATGTTCCAGGAGGGGAGGAAGCCGAAGACCTGGTCATCGGTCATGTTCTCAAAGAACGAAGCGCCCTTGAGGGCCTCACCCAGTTGGGGGTACTGCTGCAGGTTCTGCCGGGCGATCTTCACCCGCTCGGACGTGTAGAACGACCGCCCCTGCTTGCGGGCCGACCGATCGAGCTGCGGTGTGTCCTTGACCTTGTCCTCGATGTCCTCGCGGTAGGAGAACACACGCAGGGGGACGGTGAGCTGCTTGCCGTCGCCGGTTGCCAGCAGGATGCTGCCCGCCGTGATCCCCCGGTCGGAGCGGAAGTACAGCCGCGTGAAAGGCCGGTTGGGGCCGGGCTTGGTCTGGTCCAGCAGCTTGACGCCCTCGGGGCAGGTCGCCTGGATCGGCGCGCCGGGCGGCTGGTTGAGCTGCACGAAGAATACCTGCTCCATCACGGGCACGGCCGCGGGCCCGATGAACGGCTCGGGCTGGAGGTGATACGGATCGGGCTTCTGGGCGAGGGCGGGAGCCATCAGGGCGATGGTCAGTCCGCCCAGGAGAGCGGCACAGGGCAACAGACGATCCACAGAGACACCTCCCGGGACGATCCGTGGGCTGCCGCCCACGGCTACATACGCGGGCCCCTGTGGGGCCGACGACATACGAACCGGCCCGCCCGCCTCGAGGGGGCCGACGGCACGCGGCCGGGGCCGTCCGCGCCGCAGGCGCCGACGTGTGTAGCCACGGGCGGGAGCCCGCGGGGGACACCGGCACCCCTCCTCACCTCTCTATCCGGCCGCCCCCCCCGAAGGGGCCGGCGAACCGTTCGCCGCAAACCACTCCCCCACCGCCAGGAACCGCTCCAGCGGCGTCGGCAGCCCATCGGCACCCAGCCCCAGCAGCAGCTTGGCCTTTCGCAGGCGCGGCGTGTACAGCGCGTCGAGCGCCCGGTGCATCTGCTCGGCCGTCACCTCAGACGCCTGGAAGATGCTACCATCGAAGACCCCGCCCATCAGGATGAAGTCCTCGCCGCACACATCCAGCGCCTGCTCAAGCGTGGTGTCCCCGTGCGGCGGCGGGGTCGTGGCATGGGCGCCGTCCAGGCCCGTCTCGCGGATGATGGGCAGCAGGTCCCGCAGGTGCCCGCACATGTGGAAGATGACCAGCTTGCCGTGGGCGTGGCAGACATCTACGACCGCGCGTAGCTGTGGGAGGCTGTAGCGGCGATACAGCGCCGGGCTGATCATCGTGGAGCTGGTGTTCTCGACGGGGATGAGCGCCCGGGCGGGGCTACACCGGGCCACGATCTCCCATTCCTGCAGGCGGGCCTGCTGCATGGCGTCCAGCAGCGCCTCGACCTCCCGGGGGTAGTCCTGCCACAGCCCGTAAAAGGCGACGAGGCCCATGTCCAGCTCCAGCAACTGCTGCACCGGCGAGGGGGCGAGGGTGGGGATATACACGCCCTGATCGCCCAGGGCGGCCTCGGCGCGGGTGAAGCTCTCGCGGCTGGCGTGGGAGCGGTCACCGACCCCGACAGCATCGCGGTCGGTGACCGCTCCCACAGTCTCCTCCTCGTAGCGCGTCCCCTCCCACATGCGCCGCGCCACCTGCAGGTCCGCCCGCGTCTCGACCGGATGCTTGAGCGGATGACTCCGGCGCGTGCAGGAAGTCAGCTCCCCCCATGCGGTGCGGACGGTCGTCACCTCCGTGCCGTCGGGCTGGGTCGCGGTCTCCACCTCGTGTGGCGGCTCGACGCGCCGCGCCGGTGACACGACCTGCTGGTCGGCAGGGAGGCCATAGTTGCCGAACTGGAGAATGTCACAACCGATGTGGCGGTAGAAGTCCAGGACGGGGAGGCTCCGGACGGGCTCAGGCATGACCGAGCGCGTGAGACTGTCCACGAGCGTCGTCCAGCACAGTCGCGGCGGCGTCTCGTGGCGCAGGATGCTCTCGAGGCACTGACGGCCGGTCATTGCGCCCCTCCTGGGGGGAACTCCGCCCCGTCGCCATACGCTGAAGTACTGAGTCACGATCCTGCCGGGGACGGCCCGGGCTCGGCCGCCGCCGGCCTTGCGAGTGCAGCATGATTCGACAGGACGACCAGCCCGACCTCTCTCTCATCATTCCGGCGTACAACGAGGCGCAGCGCCTGCAGCCGAGCCTGGGGAAGATCCTGGCCTACCTGCGCGCGTGCGACTTCCGCGCCGAGGTCGTCATCGTGGATGACGGCAGCAGCGACGGGACGGGCGACCTCGCCCGCGAACTGCTGGAGGGGCGAACCGCCTACCGCATCCTGCGCAACGAGCCGAACCGGGGCAAGGCGCTATCGGTCAAGCGCGGGCTGCTGGAGGGCCATGGGCGCTACCTGCTCTTCTCGGACGCGGACCTCTCGACGCCCATCGAGGAGGCCGACAAGCTCCTGGCCGAGCTGCGGGCCGGGGCCGACGTCGCCATCGCCTCGCGGCAGCTACCGGGCTCGAAGCTGGCGGTGCACCAGCCCTGGTACCGCGAGATCGGCGGCCGGGCGTTCGGCAGGCTGAACCAGCTTGTGCTCCTCCCCGGTATTCCCGACAGCCAGTGTGGCTTCAAGGCCTTCACGCGCGAGGCCGCCCACCGCATCCTGGAGCACCAGAAGCTGGCCGGCTGGGCCTTCGACGCCGAACTGCTCTACATCGCCCGCAAGCTGGGCCTCAAGATCGCGCAGGTCCCGGTGACGTGGATCAACGACCCTAACAGCAAGGTGAAGATGCTGACGGACGGGATGAAGATGGTGCGCGACCTGCTGCGCGTCAAGCGCCTGCACCGGGACCTGTAGATGGCTACCGATCACTCCTCGCTGCCAGCGCCCATTCGCGAAGCCCGCATATTCGAGGAGCTGCTCCGGAACGCCCGCATCGAGCTGCCGGCCACCGGCCGCCTGGTCGGCAGGCTGGGTCTGGCGGGCAACTTCGCCGAGCAGGCCATCGCCCTGGGTGCACCCGCGCCGCCCGCCATCCCCGAAGACGCCGCGCAGATGCGCGCGCGGTACTTCACCTTCGGCGAGTACAGCCTCGCCCACACCACCCTCAACCACCCGTTGATCCTGCATCACGGCCTCGGCAGCCTCATCGAGCGTCTGCACTCCCTGGAACCCGAGCCAGACGAGCCGACGGACCCCATGCTGGCGGGCATGTCCATTGCGCTCTCGGCAGTGTGTCGCTGGATCGAGCGGCACTGGAAGGCGGCGCGCGCTGCGGCCGAGGCAGCCCGGGGCGACGAGCGGACGCGCCTGGAGAGCCTCGCCGAAGCCTGTCGGCTGATCGGTTGGTACCCGGCGCACTCCTTCCACGAGGCCCTGCAGGCCGTTCTCTTCATGCGCCTGGCGGTGGGCCTCTCCGAGCGCAGCCAGGCGTCACTGTCACTGGGCCGGCTGGATCAGGACCTGCTGCCCTTCTACCGCGACGACCTGGCAGCGGGGGTGCCCCAGCCGGAACTCGAGGAGTTGCTGGCCGACTTCTTCGTGGCGCTCAACGAGTTCGGCGACCCGGCCTCGACGGTGAACCTGGGCGGGGCGGATGCCGAGGGCCACGACCAGTGGAACGAGCTGTCTGACCTGATCCTGCGCACAGCGGTGCGACTGCACCTGCCCGCGCCGCTGCTGGCGGTGCGGATGCACGAGGGCATGGCGCCCGAGACGCTCGACGCCGTGACGCAGCCTGCGCTGCTGGAGATGGGACAGCCGACGTTCTATGGCGAACTGCCCTGCCGGGAGGCGCTGCGGCGGCGTGGCGTGCCCGAGACGGACCTGCCGCGCTGGGTCGCCAATAGCTGCATGGGGCTGATGATGCCGGGGGAGGAGATCAGCGACATGTGGGCGGCGGTGGTCAACGCGCCGCTGGCGCTGGAACTGGCGACCAACGGCGGCGCCCCGTATCGCGGCGAGATGCCGCTGGCCCTCGGCGTGCCCGAGGGTCCTGCGCCGGTGACCTTCGCTGACCTCCATGCCCGCTTCCTGGCGCACTTCGACGCCCTGCTGGAGTGGGCGCTCGCGCGCAACGCGGCCCGCACCGACTGGATCGCGGAGCACTGGCCCAACCCGTTCCTCTCCGCCCTCACTGCCGACTGCCTTGAGCGCCGCCTGGATCGCGCCGGGGGCGGGGCGCGCTACCACATCATCACTGTGGAACCGATGGGGCTCGTCAACGTGGCCGATGCGCTGACCGCCGTCCGCCGTCTGGTGTACGAGCAGCAGCGCTACACGCTCGACGCCCTCGTGGCGGCCGCGCGGGATGACTTCGCGGGCCGCGAGGACTTGCGGCAGGAGCTGCTGGCCCAGCCCAAGTACGGCAACGGCCAGGCGGAGGCGGATGAGCAGCTCCGCGCGCTGGCCGAGCACGTCGCCGCGTGGGTGGCGCCGCACTCGTCCGGCAACCGCTACGTCGCCCCGTCCTTCCACACGCTCAACGCGCACATCGCGGCCGGCGCGCAACTCGGCGGCGGCCTGGAGGGACGGCGTGCCGGCCGGCCGCTGGCCAAGAATGTCGGCACCACCCCCGGCCTGGCGCGGCAGGGACACACGAAGCTCGTGCTCTCGGCCACCGCCTTCGACCAGCGCGACTTCGACGGCGGGCAGGCCCTCGATCTGTCGCTCCAGGCCGCGACGTTGCGCTCGCCCGAGAACCGCCGCAAGTTCCAGGCCCTGCTACGGACGTACTTCGAGCGCGGCGGCCTGCAGGTGCAGGTCAACGGCGTGACCGCCGACCAGCTTCGCGCGGCCCTCGCCGACCCCGACGAACACCGCGACCTCACCGTCCGCATCGCCGGCTACAGCGCCCGCTTCGTCGGTCTGTCCCCGGCGGTGCAGGAGGAGATGGTCGAGCGTTTCGAGGCCGGGCTATAGGAAGGAACGACCATGACCTCCCGCGAGCGCCTTCTCGCCGCCACCCGCCGCCAGCCGGTGGACTATGTGCCCTGCTGTATGCCGTTCAACCCTCTTTCCGCCGCGCAGCGGCGCGGCCGCTCGTGGAACTTCCCCTGGGCCCCGGAGACGACGACGGTCGAGCAACTCGCCTACCAGGTCGGGGAGCTGGGTCTCGACCAGGTCGTGCACCTCGGCTGCACCGTGTCGCAGGCCGCCCCGGGCGTGGAGAGCGAGGTCCGCCTCGACGGCGATGTGCTCCACAAGACATTCCACACCCCTGCGGGCGACCTGCACGCCGCCGTGCGGATCAACGAGATGTGGCCCCACGGGCAGGACATCCCCTTCCACAGCGACTTCAACATCGGCCACTTCGTCGAGCCATGGCTGCAGACCGAGGGGGACCTGGCGGCGCTCATGCAGGTGCGGCAGCCGCTGCCTGCTGAGGAGGCGCGGGCCAGCGCCATCCGGGCGGTGGAAGGCGCCCGGGCGCTGGCGGGGCAGTGGGACCTGGCGACCGTCGCCAGCGTCGGGACGGGCCTGACAGGGGCCCTGCAACTCTTCGGCGCCACAGAGCTGTGCCTGATGGTCGTGGAGCAGCCGGAGTTGGTGGAGGCCTACGTGGAGCACGAGCACCAGCTCAACCTGCTGGCTCTGCGCAGCCTGGCCGGCCTGGGGGTGGACATGGTGCGCCGCAATGGCTTCTACGAGACGGCGGACTTCTACGGCCCGGCGATGCTGGAGCGCTTCCTGGGGGATCGCCTCCGGGCGGAGCGCGACGCGGCCCACGCGGGCGGGATGCTGATGACCTACACCGTCCACACGGGCGTCATGCCGATCCTGGACTACCTGGCCGGCCTGGGCCTCGACGCCCACTGCGGCATTGACCTGGCCTTCGATGGCGTCGTCCCCGCGCAGGTGCGCAGCAAACTGGCCCCGACCAGCAGCCTGTGGACGGGCCCCTCCAGCACCTACCACCTCTGGAACGGCCCCGAGCCCACGCGTGAGGCGGTGCGCCTCACGTTCGACGTCATGGGCAAGACGGGCCTGGTCCTGTCGCCCTGCGTGTCGGCCCACAGCATCATGCCATGGGAGAGCACACTGGCGATGGTTGACGAGTGGAAGCGGCTGCGCTAGGGCCCGCGACGGGCGCTGCCCTGGACGGTAGCGGTGCGGCCGTCGCTGGTGACGGTGACCCCGCCGTTCACGTCGGTGCGCCACACCTGCAGGCCCAGCTTGGCGAAGCGCTGCAGAGTCCTCTCCGGTGGGCTGCGGTCGTCGCCAGCGCACGAGACGATGACATCGCGCGGGCTCACCGCTTGCAGGAAGGCCTCCGTGCACGACCCACCACTGCCATGGTGCGGTGCGAGCAGCACGTCAGCGTGTAGCGCCCCCGGCTGTGGGTAGTAGTGCAGCAGCCGCTCCTCCCCCTCAGCGGCGATGTCCCCCGGGAACAGCATCACCGTCTGCTGATGGGCCAGGCGCAGCACGAGGCTCCCGTTGTTCACGGCGTCGTCGCGGAACGAGGCGGCAGCGGAGGGGCCCAGCGCTTCGAGCCACGTGTGGGCGCCCAACCGCATCCGACTGCCCGGCACGAATGTCTCTGTGGTGATGCCCTCCGCGCGGGCGCTCTGGAGCATCTGTAGCCACCCCGCTTCGGCCCCGGCTGACGGGCCCAGCAGGAGCCGCCGCGTGGGGACGGACTCCATGAGGGGCGCCGCCAGGTTGCAGTGATCCTCGTGGGCATGGCTGATGACGATGGCCTCAAGGGCGCGCACATGGCGCAACGCCAGGAAGGGGAGGACGCGCCGGCGCAGGATCTCTTCGGCCTGGCCGGGGATCGGGTCGGCCCCCGCGTCAATGAGGACCTTCCCCGCCGGGGCTTCCACCAGTACGCACTGCCCCGCGCCGACATCCAGCACGTGCACCCGCAGCCGGTCGGCGGGCAGCTGCACGGCCACCGCCCACAGCAGCGCCACGCCCAGCACAGCCACCCCCGCTGCGACCGCCCAGCGCGCATCAACCGCCAGCACACGCTGTCGCAGCGGCGCAGACCGCAGGATCAGGAACAGGGCTGCCGCCAAGGCGTACCAGAGCACGAACCACGGCCACCACAGGTGGATCGGCCCGAGCACGGCCAGTGGCAGCGAGGCGAAGAAGGTGTTGCTCCACAGCATGACATCCAGCAGCGTCCGCGCGACGGCGCACAGCGGCACGGCCAGGGGCAGCCACACCAGCCCCGCGCCGATCGCCACCAGCCCCAGGTAGAGCAACAGGGCCGCCAGCGGGACCGCCACCAGATTGGCCAGCAGGCCGCCGAGGACGAGGGAGTTGTAGTGCTGGATGATGACCGGAGTGGTCAGCAGCCAGGCGCCCACGCTGCCCAGCCCGGCCGCCAGGAGCACCGATCGCAGGCCGCTGCGCTGCGCCCCCAGGCCGGGCGGCCAGGCGAGGTATACCCCGATGGTGCCGCCATAAGTCAACTGGGCGCCCACATCATAGACCGTGCCGGTGTCCAGCAGGCTTAGCAGCAGGGCCGAGGCGGCAAGGGCAGTCGGGAGGTCGTAGCGGCGCCCCCACGCGAACGTACCGAGCAGAACGACGGCCATGGCCACAGCGCGGTTGATCGAGGCGCCCAGCCCCGCCAGCAGGGCGAACACCAGCAGCCCTGCCGTCACGACCACCAGCCCCCACAGCGGCAGCACGCGCCGGGTCCCACGCACCAGGAAGATCAGGGAGAAGGCGATGATCGTGACCTGCGACCCCGAGGCCACGAGCAGGTGGATGGTGCCACTGCCCCTGAAGAGGGCCTCGATGCCATCCGGCACCGGTGCGGCGTGCATCCCGTAGACCATGCTCGCCAGCAGCGAGGCGTAGGTCTCGGGCGTGGCCCCGGGCGTGGCCCGAGTCAGCACGTCCAGCAGGCGCTCCCGCCAGCGCTCCAGCCGCTCCTCGAGGCCGGCTCGCCAGGGCTGGCCGGCCCGCACCTCGGCGATGGTCTCGGCCCGACCCTCGATGTGTATGCCCCGACGCGCCATGTCTTCCCGCTTGACGCCATGGCCCCGCGGACCGGGGCATGTCAACGTGACGTCCTCCAGCGCCAGCACATCGCCACCATGCACGAGGGGCTCGGCTGGCAGGGAGCAGTGCGCCCGGCCGCGCACGAGGGGCTTCAGGTCCAGCACGACGCTCTGCCCCCACGGCGCCCGTCGCTCGACGCTGCAGACGTGGGCTTCCAGTTCCGGCAGCTTCAGTTGCGTGGGCAGGGCCCGCACGTCTGGGTTCGGGGTGATCCGCCAGGCGTGCAGCGCGCCGCCGAGGAGGAAGACACACAGCAGGAGAAGCCGCGAGGCGACGCGGGGAGCGCGGCCGAGGGCGCAGGCCGTGAGCAGCACTGCCGCGACACAGGTCAGTGTGACGGGGAGCGGCGGGGGGCGGAAGCCATCGGCCCAGACGATGCCCAGGAGCAGGGCGACGGTCAGCCACACCAGGGGGCGCTGCAGGAGCGGCTGCGCCTCGGCTCGCAGCAGGGGCCACCAGCCCGGCGCGTCGGGGGGGCGGGTCATGGCACCACGTAGGGCCGGAGGGTCTCGACGCGCTCCTCGCCGAAGCCGGGCACATTCTGCAGATCGTCCACGCTGCGGAAGGGGCCATGCTGGGTGCGGTACTGGATGATGGCGGCGGCGAGCTGGCCCCCGACGCCGGGCAGCCCGTCCAACTCCTCCCGGCTGCCGCTCGTGAGGCTGACGGGCTTGAGGCGGGTCAGATCGAGCGCGGGACCGGGGCGACGCGTCGGCGACGCGGCAGGGGTGGTCGTAGCGGCGGGCACGGTAGCGGGCGGGGCGGTGGTGGTCCGGGGCGCCGCCACGGCGGCGCGGGGCGCAGCCTCGGTGGCTGGCTGCGGCTGGGCGGCGAAGGCGACCTTGACCTGATCCCCGTCCTGCACGTAGCCCGCCAGGTTCACCGAGGCGGGGTCGGCCTCGGGGCTCAGCCCGCCTGCCAGTGCCACGGCTTCGGACACCCGCGAGTGCTCCGGCAACCAGTACAGTCCGGGCTGTCGCACGGCTCCGACGACATGTACGGCCACGAGTGGCGGGGCGCTCTGCGGCTGAGGGGCGACGACTTCGACGGTCGCCTGTGCGCGGCCGCGGCCGGCATGGTTCAGCGACAGCACCAGGAGGGCCAGCAGGATGGCCGCCAGGCCGATCAGGATGAGGCCTTTCTGGCCCCGCGATAGCTCCGTCAGTTGAACTCGCCTCCCCGTGTGGCGGTTCAGTACCCCCACAAGGACGAGAACCCCTACGCGCTTCGGTAGAGCTGCGCTACGCGTGTCGCGGGGTCTGTTCTCCACCGATCCGCCATGCACCTGCTCCAGTTCCACCCGTAGTGCGAGCACCATCGGTAGTGCGGGCTTCCAGCCCGCTCCTCAATCCGGAGGGAAGGAGGGGAAACGCCCGTGAGACGGGGGCTTCCGCCCCCGCCTAGCGTGAGCCGCGCCTCCGGCGCTCAACGGCGCCATCCCCTCATCCCCTCATCCCCTCATCCCCTCATCCCCTCATCCCCTCATCCCCTCATCCCCTCATCCCCTCATCCCCTCATCCCCTCATCCCCGCCCCCACCCTCCCCTTCCCCGCCCCCGCGCGGAAGGCTATAATCCCGCCATGCTCCCCTGGCGACGGACCCTTCTCCCTGGCCTGCTGGTTCTAGTCTGTATCGGTCCGGCGCTGGCTGACCTGCACCAGGACCTCGACGCCATCCTCGCTGACAGGGCCATCGCGCAGGCGGGGGTGTTGGTGACGACCCTGGAGGGAGAGACACTCTACGAACGCGCGCCCGACTTGCCGCTCATGCCGGCCTCGAACATGAAGCTGGTGACGGCGGCCCTGGCGCTGCGCACCTGGGGCGACCACTACCGCTTCCGCACGGCAGTCTACGGGGACCAGCCCCTCGGGGCCGACGGGACGCTGCCGGGCAACCTGTATCTGGTCGGCGCGGGCCATCCGCTGCTGGACGATGACTTCCTGGCCCGCCTCGCCCGTGCTCTGGCCGGAGACAAGCTCAAGGGCGTGGCGGGGTCGGTGGTCGGCGTGCGGCGGATCACCAACGGGCTGGACGCAGACCGGGAGCTGCAGGAGGCGCGACTGGTGGACCAGGCGTTGCGAGCCCAGGGGGTCGCCGTCGGGGGCGTGCCGCGGGCCGGGGAACTGCCGGAGGGGGCCTGCAGGCTGCGCGGCTGGGAGTCCGACACCATCGAGACGCTGGCCCTACGGATGAACAAGCCGAGCAACAACCGCATTGCCGATGGCCTGATGCGCAGCCTGATGATCGCGCACGAGGCCAACGGTGGCGGCGTTGATGCTCTGATGAAGCAGGCCTGGCGGCACCTGGGGCTCGACCTGGACGGCTGCGTGTTCGTGGACGGCAGCGGCCTGTCGCGCCGCAACCGGCTGACGGCCCGCTTCCTGGTGGGGTTGCTGCGCACGATGCGCACCGACAGCCCGCAGGCGGGGGCCTTCGTCCACACGCTGCCGGTGGCGGCGGTGGACGGGACCTTGCGCAAGCGGATGTGCAACTCGTGCGCCGCCGGCACGGTCCGCGCCAAGACCGGCTTCCTGACCGGTGCGTGCACGCTGTCAGGCTACGTGGACCGCAACGACCGGCGGCTGGTGTTCTCGATGCTGATGAACGGGCATACGGTGGACGGGGATGTGATCCGCACCCTCCAGAACCGCGCCTGCGCGGCGCTGGCCAGGAGCTGTGGGCCATGAGCGATCTCGCCCTGGAGACCCACCACCTCGCCAAGCGCTACGGCCGCCTTCAGGCCGTGGACAGCCTCGATCTGCGCGTGCCGGTCGGCTGCATCTACGGCTTCCTGGGGCCCAATGGCGCCGGGAAGAGTACGACCATTCGCATGTTGCTGGGGCTGATCCGGCCCACCGGGGGGGAGGCCTTCCTGCTCGGGCGGCCCGCCCGGCCGGACCACCCGTCGGTCCGGCGCGAGGTCGGGGCGCTCGTGGAGGGGCCGGCCTTCGTGGACTACCTGTCGGCCCGGCGCAACCTGGAGATGCTCTGGGCGCTATCCGGCGGGGTACGAGCCCCCGCCCTACAGGGGCGCCCCCATGACCGGGCGGTGGACCAGGCCCTGGAGCTGGTGGGCCTGACCTCCCGCCAGAGCGACCGGGTCAGGACCTTCTCCCATGGCATGAAGCAACGGCTCGGCCTGGCCGGGGCCCTGCTGGGGCACCCGCGGCTGCTCGTCCTCGATGAGCCGGCCAACGGCCTGGACCCCCAGGGCCTTGTCGAGGTGCGCGACCTGCTGCGCCGCCTGCGTGACGAGCACGGGATGACCATCTTCCTCTCCAGCCACCTGCTGCACGAAGTCCAACTCATCTGCGATGAGGTGGGGGTGGTGCGGCGCGGGAGGCTCATCGCGGCCGGACTGGTGACGGAACTGCTTGCCCGGCGCGAGACGGAACTGCGGGTGGAGGTGGACGACGCCGAGCGGGCGCGGCAAGTGGCCGGGGCGCTGCCCTCCGTCCGGCAGGTCGAGATGACGCCGGAGGCCCTGCGGGTGGTCGTGGAGCCGGGCACGGCGGCCGAACTGAACGCCGCGCTGGTGCAGGCCGGCCTGCGCGTCTCGGCCCTGGCGCCGGCGGCTCCGGACCTGGAGCGGTTCTACCTGGAGTTGGTGAAGTCCGATGAAGCTCCTGGTGTGCCTACGTCTTGAACTGGTCAAGATCTTCCGCCAGCGCGGCACGTATGTCGCCTATGCCATCCTGGCGGTTGTGACCGGGCTGACCGTATGGGGCCTGCACCAGTACGGCGCGCCGCACCGCCTGCAGGTCAGCCACCGCGCCGGCACGGAGATGGCCGTGGGGGGGAACCTCGTCACGGCCTTCACCGTGGCGCGACACCTGATGGACCCCGTCTTCCTCGTGCTGGTGCCGATGCTGGTGGCGATGGTGTGCGGCGGGCTGGTGGCCGCCGAGCACCGCTCCGGCGTGTTGCGTACCTGGCTCTGCCGGCCGGTCTCGCGGCTGACGCTGTTCACCGCCAAGGGCCTGTCCGGCGGCCTCTACGCCATCACCCTGTCGCTGTTCCTGGGCCTGTTCGCGCTGGCGGTGGGCTATGCGGTCTTTGGCGGGGGCGACCTCATCACCTATAGCCGCGACGGGCTGGTCATCCTGGAGGAGGGCCTGGCCTGGCCCCGGATGGCTGTGGCCTATGGCGTGGCCGCGCTGCTGATGTGCTGCATCGCCTCACTGGCCCTGCTGGCGTCGGTCATCTTCGAGAACCCGCTGGTGGCCGCGGGCTGCGCGGTGGCCGTCATTCCGGTCAGCGGCATCCTGCAGCACATGGAGTACTTCAAGTGCCTGGAGCCGTACCTGCTGACCACCTACCTGGATGTCTATGGCGAGGCCTTCAAGGCCACTTTGCAGTTCGCCGACTTCCGCGCGGCGCTCACTTGCGCTGCCGGGTATTGTCTTGTACCGTATGTACTGGGCGCGATCATCTTCTGGCGGCGGGACGTGACGTCGTGAGCCGGGATGAGGGGATGAGGTGATGGAGGGATGAGGGGATGAGGGGATGGAGAGGGCGTGGGAGCGGTCACCGACCGCGACCGGGTGGCGAGATGATCGCGTGGGCGCGCGTGTCCCCACGCGCGCAGCCTTCCCGCCCGCCAGAGTGCGCCGCAGTGACTGAAGGCATCATGACCGAACCACAGATGTCCCGTTCCGATGTGAAGAGGCTGGCACTCCTCCTGGCCGGTCTGGTCCTGACCGCCTCGATTGGCCTGGGCGCCCAGAGCGGCAAGGACATCCTGCGCCGGTCGCTGGACCTGAGCGCCGCCATCCAGGACTACTCGGCTGATGTGGTGGCCGTCATGAACCTGCCCGGGGTGCAGGTGCCCCGCCGCACGGCGAAGGTGTACTACAAGCGCCCCAACAAGGTCGCCATCAAGTCGCGGGGGGTCGTCATGATCCCCAAGCGGGCGCTGATGCCCGGCAACCTGGGGACGGAGATCACGAAGGACACACAGGTGCAGATCGTCGGCAAGAGCACCGTGGGCGGGGCTGTTGTGTACGCTCTGAAGGTGATCCCGAACGAGCAGACGGCGCCCCCACCCACCCGGCGGCGGCCACCCGATCCGGACGAACCCGCTCCGCCCGCACGGGGGCACAGCCAGGAGCGTCTCTTGGTGTGGGTGCGGGGGGACCGCTACACCGTCGAGCGCATGGAGGTCTACTCCGGCCAGCGCAAGGAGCTGTCCGTGGCGTGGACCTACCAGCTCATCAGCGGCCGGTTCTGGATGCCCCGGACCATCGTCGCGCGCCTGAGCGAGTGGCGCCCCGACAAGGCAGGGCAGAGCGAGGGCACCGTGTCGGTGACCTTCAGCAATGTCCGCGCCAACACCGGCCTGTCCGACGACCTGTTCAAGGAGAAGAAGTAGCCGTGTCACCGCGTGTGGCCCCGCCGGAGAGCCATGGCGGCCGCGTGGAGCGGGCGCTGTACTTCCGCTGCCGCCGAGGGGAAGCCGCGGCGCTGGCGACGCTCGCCTACCGTCTCATGGACCGCCTCTACACGGCGGCCTCGTTCGTGGCGCCCGATGAGGCTTCCGCCACCACGGCGGTGGTCCTGGCCTGGGAGGACACGCTGGCGCTGTTGACGCGGCACCATGTGGGCGGGGGCCTGCGGGGCCGGGCCCTGGGGCGGCTGGGGCAGCGTCTGCTGGACTACGGCGATCGGGACGCCGTCCGCCGGGCCCTGCAGAACGCCGCCCACGAGGACGAGGAAGCGCTCCTGCCGATCCCGGATGAGACCGTCAAGCCGCTGGTGGACCTGGCCCAGCGCTACGCCCCCGGTATCGCCACGGCCTGGCAGGAGCGGCAGGCGCTGCGCCAGCGTGTGCTGCAGTCCGTGGGCGCGGCCGGGCTGCTGGTGCTCCTGTACGGTGGCTGGCTGTTCGTGGGCCCGGCGGTGACCGGGCAGGAGTTGCACCTGACCTGCCTGCAGCAACGCATCGTGCGGCGCGAGCTGATCGAGAGCCTGCGCGACTTCGCGGCCACGCTGCCGGACCCGCAGGGCGCCGACCGCGCCCGGGCCCGGACACTCCAGCAGGCCTCGCTGGCCCTCGAGGAGATCGTCAACGCGTCGGGCCGCCAGTCTCTGCGCTATCTGAGCCAGCGTCTGGAACGCGAGGACCTGCCCGTACAGGTCGCAGAGATCGCCACCGAGTACGAGGGCGTCCCCCGGCAGGAGCTGATGCAGACCCAGCTTGTGCTGGAGGAAGTGCAGGGGTTGTAGGGGTGGGACGGCGGGAACTGGAACGGCGGGAACGGTGAGGCGGGAACGATGAGGCGGGAACACGGGAACGGCAGGCATACGGCCTTTCTGAGTGGGGGTAGTGCGGGCTTCCAGCCCGCCCCAGGTGGGGCCGTGTGGCCTTGGCGGGCTGGAAGCCCGCACTACGGTCGAGGTGAGCACCGGAGGCACGAATCAGTGAGACCGGCGTGGCCGGTCTCCAGGCGGGGGCGGAAGCCCCCGTCACCCGCGGCCCCTCCTCCCCTCCCACTCGTTGGTCGGGGGCCGGAATCGCCGCCGCATCGCTGACGAGAAGACCATGAGACGACTAGCCACCATCCTTCCGGTAGCGTTGATGTTGGTGCTCCTGAGCGGCTGCATGAGCCGCACCGAGCGCCTGTTCCAGCGCGCCGAGATGTTCCTGAGCCAGGGGCAGCCCGAGCTGGCCGGCGCGGAGTACTATCGCCTGGCGGTCAAGTACCCCCGCTCCAGCTTCGCGCCCAATGCCCTCTATAAGCTCGCCTACCTGTACCGCGAGGAGTATGACGACCCGCCGAAGGCCATCCAGACTTACCGGGTGCTGGCAGAGCGTTACCCCGACTGCGCCTATGCCGACGAGGCGTGGCTGTGGATCCTGCAGATCCAGGGCGCGCAGCTCAAGGACATCGCGGGGATGCGCCAGACGCGCGACATCATTCGCCAGCGTTTCGCGGATGACGAGCGCGTGTGCGCCACGGCACAGGTGGAGTTCGCGCGGGCGCTGCTGAATGCCGGCCAACTCAGCGCCGCCGAGGCCGAGGCACGGGCCGTGACGGCGGGCTACCCGCGCCAGGAGCGGCAGTGCGCGGCCTCGCTGCTGGTCCTGGCCCGCATCCTGGAGAAGCGGGGCGGCAAGCAGTCCGACCAGGCGGTGCGCGCCTATGAGCAGATCGTCAGCCGCTACCCCGACACCCCCAGCGCCGTCGAGGCCAAACGGGCCATCGGCTGGCTGTACTACGGGCTGCGCGGGCAGCAGATGAAGGCCGAGCAGCAAGCCAAGGCGCGGCTGGCGCGCGTGATCGGCAACATCCCGCCGGTGTCGGCCGAGAGCAGCCCGCGCTTGAAGCCCATGGCGTGCCTGAGCAGCCTCCTGGGCGCGCAGGGCGTGACCGCCCCGCCGGAGGCCTTGCTGGTTGCCTGCGGCGCCGCCTTCGACTTCTGGTTCGAGGCCGACCAGCCTGATGCGCCCCGGCTGCGCCTGCCACGCAATGCACTCAGCGACGCCACCGAGCAGTATGGCTTCAGCGTCAATGTCAGCGCCGTCGCCTCGGCGGAGGCGAGCTTCGCGGGCCTGAGCGGGGCCATCGCGGCCGGGCATCCGGCCATGGTGCCGGTGACGAGCGGGGGGAACTGGTGGATCGTCGCCGGATACAAACCGGCCGAGGATCTTGTTTATGTTCTTGGTCCCGGACAACGGGCACCGCGAGCGATGGCCCGCACTGAGTTCCTCAGCCGCTGGGCGCGGAGCGCAGCCGGCCATGCGCGTTGCGTGACCGGGCCATACTTCCAGCTTTCCCTCGGCGGTCGGACTGCCGCCCCCGACCCGTCGGCCGTCGTCCGGGCCATGGCGCGGCGCGCCGGCGAGAACCGGTCGAGTGTGGCCAGTGGCTACGAGGCGTTGACCAACGCCCTGGCGACGCGGGCGGCGGACGCCACTGACGCCCAGCGCAGTCAACTGCGCACGTGGGCTGAGCATCGCCTGCCCGAGATCCTGGCCGAGCGCCAGGCTATCGCCCGCTTCCTGGCGAACGCAGCCGCCGCCGTGCCGGACTTGAGCGAGACGCTGCAGAGCGCCGCGCAGGGCTATGGTGAGGTGGCGGGGCTGGGCCAGCAGTTGCGCGAGCGGGTCCTGGCGCTGACGGCGCCGACCGCCGCCGAGGCCGCCGCGGACCAGGCCTGGCCCGAGGCCGCGGCCCTGGCCCGGCAGATGCAGGAAGCAGAGGAGCGCGCGCTGCAGCAGGTGGCGTCCCTGGCCCGCTAGGTCTGCGAGCAACCATGGAGTTCGATCGCACCACCCGACGGCGACTGTCGGCCCTGGGTCGCGAGGGTGTTGACCCGGCGGCCCCTCTCGTGACGTCTCCGTCCCGTCCGCCGGGCGTGCGCCTGGTCGGAGACCCCGAGGAACTCCACGGCGCGCTCGACGAGCTGCTGCCGGGGGTTGTCCGCGAGCTGGACGAGGGTGAACTCTACGAGCTGACCGTGCCGGTGGCCGCGCTGGGCGACTGGGCGGCCGAGGCGATCCGCACCTGGGAGCAGGCCGCGCGCGATGGCCGCTTCCCCGGGGCGGCCCATCCGGCGAGGAATGTGCCGCCCGAGCAGGTCGTCTTCTTCGATACGGAGACGACCGCACTCAGTAACGCGCCGCTCTTCCTGGTCGGGGCCCTGGCCCTGGGCGAGGAGGGGCCGGTCATTCGCCAACTGCTGGCCCGCGACTATGCCGAGGAGCGCGCGGTGCTGGCCGAGGCGCGGCGGCTGCTGCACGCGGCCGACCTGGCCGTCAGCTACAATGGCAACAGCTTCGACCTGCCCTACCTGCGCGACCGGTTGCGTTACCATCGGCTCGGCCCGCTGCATGTGCGGGGCCATCTGGACCTGCTGCCGGTGGCGCGGCGGCGTCTGGGGCGGTCGCTGGGGAACTGCAAGCTGCAGACCCTCGAGCTACACCTGTGCCGCCGCCGGCGTGGCCATGACATCGCCGGGGAGCACATCCCGCAGGCCTACCATGACTTCGTGGCCGATGGCGACGCCTGGCAGATGCGGCGCATCATCGAGCACAACGCCTATGACATCGTGACGCTGGCCGAACTCTCCGCGCATTTGACCGACTGAGGGACCTGCCCCCGCGAAAGGACACCATATCGTGGACTCGATACCGCCCGGCGATGACCGGCGCCCGGAGGGCGAGACGCCCGAGCCGCAGGACAGCCGCGACCGGATAGACTGGGAAGAGGAGCCGCAGGAGGCAGCGCCCCCGCCGGGGGATGAGACCCCGGACGGTGGCGAGGCCCTGCCGCCCTTCCCCCCTGCCGACGCGGACGAGGGCTCCGTATGGATGGACCCGGACTACGTCGAGCCGCTGCCGCCGCCGGCGCGCTCGTCGGGCGGTCTGCTGACGGGCGTCGTGGTCGGCGTCCTGGCCCTGTCGCTGATCGCGGCTACGCTGTGGGGCATCCGCGAGTACCGGCAGCGGGCGATGGTGCTGAACGCCGCGCAGCAGGCGCTGGCGCTGATCTCGGCCGGGGCCCCGCCGGAGTTGGCCAAGGAGATGTCCGACATCCAGGCTTACCTGACCTCGGGCCAGGCCGACCAGGCCGCCCAGCGGCTGGAGACGCTGCGCGCGGCCATGGGCCAAAAGCAGCCCGGCGCCGCCGGGGCCGCCGGTGGCGGGGAAGCCATCCCCGAGACCGCTTACAGCGACCTTCCGCCCGATGCCGCGCAGTTCTTCCGCGCGCACCAGGACCTGTTCCGCAAGTTCCTGCTCATGTGCGCCAAGGCCAGGGAGCTGAAGGCGCAGGGCAAGAACGTGGATGAGCTGCGCAAGGTGCGCGACCGCACCATCGAGGCCGCGCGCCTGGGCCAGCAGCCTGAGGTCGAGAAGTACATGCAGCAGATGTACGGGATGCTGCGCGGGGAGATGGGTGGCGCGGAGCGTGGCCCGCTGGGCAAGAAGGCCCAGCGCCTCAAGGCCGCCGTCGACCGCGCGGCCAAACGCGGTCGCGACGTGCGCGCCGTCTTCCCGCTGATGAAGAAGGCTGAGCAGGCTGCCGAGGCGGGCAACTTCGAGCAGGCCGAGAAATACATAGACCAGGCGCTGGCCGCGGTGCGCAGTGCGCCCCGCCGCAGTGGCCGCGGCGGCGGAGACTTCGCCCGACGCATGCGGAACATGCGCCAGGGCCGCGCCAACCCGCTGGCCCCCTTTGCCCGCGTGCTCTTGGGCGTGATGGCCGCCGAGGAAGCCAACCTCAAGGCCGTCACCCAGGATCTGCTGCAGATGCGGCAGTGGGTGCTGAGCGATACGCCCGAGAAGCCGGCCGAGCCCGAGGAACTCAGCCCGCTCATAGACCGCGCCCTGGGCGAGATGCAGACGATGTCGAACCGCCGCCAGGAGCTGGCCCGGACGATGCGCAGTCGGAACGCCAAGGGGCGGCCCGGCGGCGGCGCGTTGGCGCAACTGGCACGGCGCCAGCAACTCACGCCAGAGCAACGGCGCGAGATGTTCGCCCTCCTGCTGGAGCGCCTCACCCCCATTCTGGATGAGGCGCGCAAGCTGTCTGACGCGGACTACCAGGCGCAGCGGCCGTCGCTGATCCGCAGCATCGTGGCGGCAGTGCTGGAGCGACCGCGCCCGAACACGGCCGTCGCCCCCCAGCCGGCGCCTCTGCCCACCGACCCCGAGCAGCGGGTCCGGGCCAAGATGCTGGAGGCCTCCAAGGTTCTCAAGCAGTGGGAGCTGCAGGGGAACGACACCGCGCCGGCCGAGGAGCTGTTCGCCAAAGCGCGCCAGGCTCTCTACGCCCGCGACTATGCGGAGGCGGAGAAGCTGGTGGACGAGGCACGGAAGCTGCTGGGGATGACCGAGGAGCCAGGGACTCAGGGGGCCACGGTGGGCGGGACGGGCGACAACGGCATCAAGCTGAACCTGCGTGCCCGGCCGTAGCGCCGGGGCCGCGTGATCGGACGGATCGACAGGACAGGCCACTTGCCTGTCCTGTCCGCGTTCTGGCGAAGGAGAACACGCCCTCGGCGGGAAGCATAGACCATGCTCTACCGGAGGTTCACCATGCGCTGGTTCATCGCCCTGCTTGCCCTCGTGCTCGTGTCCCTGCCCTGCCTCGCGCAGGTCCAGCCGGTCGCCCTCATGAGCTATGACCGGGACTTCAGCGCCCAGTCGCCCACCGGCGCCATTGCCGGGACGCCGGAGGGCAAGCCGGAGTTGGCCCCCGGCAAGGTCGGCCAGGCCCTCCAGTGCGGCCCGAAGTTCGGCCATGTCCTCTACCCCACCAAGGGTGTCCTCAGTCGCGACTCGGGCACCGTGGAGATGTGGGTCTGCCCGGTGGACTGGCAGTCGGATGACGGCAAGTTCCACGTCTTCTTCGAGACCCGCGGACAGGGCGCTCTGTACCTGTACGAGTACTTCAGCACCGACCGCTTGCTGATGCTCACCTGCCCCGAAGTCGCCGGGCCGTATGCCTCCAGCCAGATCCCCACGGACTTCAAGCCCGGTGTGTGGCGTCACATCGCCGGCACCTGGTCGCGCCAGGGCGTGATGGTCTATCTGGACGGGAAGCCGGCGGCGGCCTTGCCGGCCCTCGGCGACCTACCCACACAGCTTGGCGAGACCTTCCGCGTTGGCGACGAGCAGTGGCAGTTCCCCCGCGAGTCGTCCTCCCTCGTGGATGAGGTGCGCATCTACGACCGGGCGCTGACGCCCGCCCACATCGCGGCCCACGCCAAAGGTGACTTCAACTTCACCGTGCCGCTCAGCGCGCAGACCTGCCACGTGAGCGCGGATGTCAACCCCAAGGACTACACGGTCGCCGCCTGCCTGGACACCGGCGGGGCGGACGTGGCGGACGAGCAGCTCAAGGTCCGTCTCCGCCTGCTGCCCGCCGGACGGCAGCCTGTGCCGGTGGGACCGGTGCTGCCCGTGCAGGGCGGACAGGCGCGAGCGGTCCTGCCGTTCCCCTCGCGCGAGCCCGGCGACTATGACCTGATCGCCGAGGTCATGCCCGAGGGGGCTCCGGCTTTCCAGATCAAGCGGACCGTGACGATCCCGAAGACCGACTGGCTGGGCAACAGGATCGGGCTGGAGGACAAGGTCCTGCCGCCCTGGACGCCGCTGCAGGCGAAGGGGACGGAGATCAGCATGTGGGGGCGGACGTACGCCTTCGGTGGCGGCCGCACGATGCTCCCGGCGGAGATCAGGACCGCCGGGGCACAGGTGCTGTCCCGGCCGGTGGCGCTGAACCTGGTCAGCGGCGGCAAGCCGGTGCCCTGGCAGACACAGCAGGTACGTCTGCTCAGCAGCAGCCCGACCAAGGCCGCCCTGGAGGCCAGCGCCTCCGCCAACGTGGGCGGTCGGTCGGTCCGCTTCCGCACCGCGATCACAGCTGAGTATGACGGCCTCCTGGTCTTTGAGATGGCGTGCGACAAGCTCAACGAGGCCCCGCTGGAGGGCCTGACGCTGGAGATACCTGTCAGGGCGGAGAATGCGATCTACCGCCATCGCTATGGCCCCACGTGGATTCCGACCTCCGGTAACGTGCCGCCCGGCGAGGGCGTCGTGGACAAGACGAAGTGGGTGCCATTCGCGTGGCTCGGGGACAACGACCGGGGGCTGTTCTGGTTCACCGAGCATGACGCCGCCTGGGCCGACGGCCAGGCGGAGAACGCCATTGAGATCGTGCGGCAGGGGCAGGAGATCGTGCTGCGGCTGAACCTGCTCGGCAAGGGGCAGAAGCTGCCCGCGGACTGGAAGCTCGTGTTCGGGCTGCAGGCGACGCCGGTCAAGCCGATCCCGCGGGACTGGCGCAAGTGGCGCATGACAGGCGTCCTGGCCGGCAACAAGGTGACCGCCCGCCAGAATGTGCAGATCGTGTGGCCGCAGGCCAACAAGCAGGATTCGCTGGCGGCCTTCGGCTGGCCCGAGGCCGCCGACCCGAAGCTCTTTGCTGAGCACATCAACGGCCTGCACGACCAGAAGCTCCTGGCCGTGCCCTACCTGTGCCTGACGTGGATCACCGACAGCACGCCCGAGTGGCAGTTCTTCCGGCCGGACTGGGACATGGGCGGCCGCGACTCGAGCATTCCGGAGGCCGGGTGGCGCCACGCCTTCGCCCTCGTCTCGCCCAACGGCAAGGGCTACCAGGACTTCATCATGTACCGCACCAAGCAGTTCGTGGACCGCTACGGCATTGACGGGAGCTACCACGACCAGACCCACCCGTACATGTCCAACGCCGTGGCGACCGGGGTGGGCTACAGGCGGGACGGCCTGCCCGTGCGGGGCACGCCGATCCTGGGCTACCGCGAGCTGTACCGGCGCAACTACGCCCTCTTCAAGGGGCTGGGCAAGCCCACGTTCCTGCAGGCCCACATGTCGGGCAAGATCACGATCCCGGTCCTGGCTTACGAGGACTCGTATCTGGATGGCGAGCACTTCCGCGGGGTCGTCAAGGACAGCTACCTGGATGTGATGACCCTCGACAGCTTCCGCTGTGAGTACATGGGCCGACAGTGGGGCATCATGCCCTTCTTCCTGCCCGAGTTCGACGAGGAGAACCGGCCGAAGGTCGAGCCCACGCGCGGGCTGATGGCCCTGCTGATGATCCACGATGTGGCCGTCTGGCCCATCTGGTGCAACGGCCAGGTCGTGGACGTGGCCCTCAAGGCGCTCGACGACTTCGGCTGGGTGGACTCCACCTTCATCCCCTACTTCGACCCGAAGCCCCCGGCGGCGACGGACCTGCAGGATGTCTACGTCAGTGCCTACCAGAGGGCCGATCACTCGACGCTCCTGGTGGTCGCGAACCTCGGCCGCGAGAACCGCGAGGGGGCGGTGAAAGTGGACCTCGCGCGCCTGGGCCTCAAGACCGCAACGGCCGTGAGTTGGCCGGACCAGGCCGCGCTGCCGATGCCCAACGGCACACTGACGCTGGCGGTGCCGGGGCTCGGATATCGTCTCGTCGTCCTCAAGTAGTGGCGCGATTCATCGCGCCCGTCCCGATGGAGGCACAAGCGGATGAAGCTCCTCTGCCGTGCACTGCCGGTGCTACTGCTTGTGGCGGCCTGTGCCTGTGCCGACGTGCCCCTCGCCATCGTGGCCGAGGGGCCAACGGTGGCGGCGACGCCGGGGCTGCAGCGGGTCCTCGTGTGCCAGTTCGGCGGCAAGTCATCCGCGCCGGAGACGTGGCCGCTGGTGGAGCTGTTCGGCCCGCTGCCTGACGCGCAAGGCAAGGACCTGCTGGCCGCGCACCCCGACTGGCTGGCCCTGGGCGCGGACGGCAAGACGCGCCTGGAGGCCACGCCGTGCTATGGGCTGGCGCCGGTGCGGCAGGCGCGCGCGGCGCAGATCGGGGCGCTGGCGAAGGCCGGGGCGGCGGGGGTATGCCTGAGCGCCCTCCCCCGCGCCGACTGGCCCGCGAAGACCAACATCGTCCGTGGCTTCGGCCTCAACCCCGAGGTGGTCTCCCTGTTCAAGGCGCGCTACGGCCGCGATCCTCTCGCGGCTGGGGAGACCTCCGTAGACCGCGCCCTGTTCGCCGGTCTGCAGGCGGAGGCCATCGGGGAGCTGCTGAGCGCGATCCGCAAGCAGTGCCCCCGCCTGAAGCTGGCGCTGGCCTGCACGCGCAGCGACCTCGTGCCCTACACTGCCACCGGCGCCGCGCTGGATGTGCCCGGGTACGTGGGGCAGGGGCTGCTGGATGAGGCGATGGTGAGCGGTGCGGCGACGCCGGACCTGATGGGCCTGAAGCTGCAGACGGACGCGCCGCTGCCGGCGTGGGCGTGGTGTGCGGCGCCGACCCCGCAGGCGTTGCGGCCCGTGCTGGTGGCGGCGTTCCGCGCGACAGCCCTGGATGGGATCGTCGTGCAGACAGCCGGGACGCCCGAGAACATCGTCCGCCTCGTCCGCGAGGTCGAGGCTGCCGTCCGGGCCCAGCGGGAGACGCAGGCGGCGCTGGAGCAGGCCATCCAGTCAGGGCAGCTCAGGCAGGTAGCGGGCTGTGAGGCCAAGGGCAAGGAAGATCAGGCGACGGTGCACGGGGTGGCACAGGGCTTCCGGGTAGCGGAGACGACCCAGATCGCGGCCGTGGGTCTACTGCTGGCCCTGCGCGGTCCGGACGCCTTCTCGCTGGCGCCGCTGTCGGTCACGATCCGCGCCGATGCCGCGGGCAAGCCGGCGGGCGAGGCCCTCGCCACGGCCACGATCGCCGCCGACGGCCTGTCCGCCGAGCCGGGCTACCGCTGGGCCTATGCCCGGCTGGATCACCCGCTGGCGCTGCAGCCGGGGACGGCGTACTGGCTCCATATCGCCGACCCACACGGCGCCACGAGCAGCTACATGTGGCGCCTGGCCAAGGGCGGCGGCTATGACGGTGGCCAGGCCTGGAGCAGCAAGTATGACTACGGGGCCCACGACTGGGCCTTCGCCATCTTCGCGGAGGGGAAGTGACATGATGACGGCACGACGGTGGCTGCTCGGCCTGCTGCTTCTTCCCGGCGTCGTCTGCGGCGCCGATGACGTCCGCCTGGGCTTCGAGGGCGACTGGCAAGCCGGGCCGGTGCGTCCGCTGGTCGCCGAAGGCCTCACCCAGTCGCCCGGCCACAGCGGGGACGCGGTGGGCCTCGGCCCCGACAGCAAGCTCGCAATCCCGGCCCCGGCCTTCCTCAAGGATGGCTTCGACATCCGCCTGTGGGTGTGGCATGAGAAGGCCCTGACCGACTACCAGTATGACGAGCTGGTCTACCTGTACCACGAGACGCCCAACTGGCGGAACCGGATCAGCCTCATCAAGCGCGCCGGGACGGACTACCTGCTGTTCTCGCTCAGCGACGACACCGGCGCGGCCAAGGGCGCGGACTTCGCGGGCAACTGGTTCGCGATGAAGAGCCCGCCACTGCGGTGGGTCGCCGGCACGTGGCACGAGCTGCGCGTCACCGCCAGCCGCGCGCGGGGCGAGGCCGCCCTCTATGTGGACGGCCGGTGCGTCGCGGCGGCTACGGGGACGCAGTTCCCGCAGGTCGTGGCCGACCGGCTGTGGCTGGGGAGCCTGCAGGGCCGGTCGCAGATGCGGGGCGTGCTCGATGATGTCACCATTGCCCCGGCGGCGGGGGGTCTGTCCCCGAGCGACCGCGCAGCGGTCGCAAAGGGGGCTGACCCCATCACCCCAGACCGGGGTCAGCCCCCTGCGCCGGTGGCTCCGGGGACAGACCTCTCTGACGGCAAGGAGATCACGCTCAACCTGGACTTCTTCGATGTGTCCATCAGCACCGACACGTGGGACATGGCCGACCATCGCGGCGAGATGGACCGCATCATGCGTCTGGCCGCCCATGCCGGGGTGGACCGCATCCTGTTCCGCGTGTCCATCTGCGGGGTCGTCTGCTATCGCTCCAAGGTCATGTACGTGGCCGATGACAAGGCCTTCGCCAGCTACCACCGGGACTTGCTCGACACGCCCGTGGCCAACACGCCATGCTACATCCCGCGGATGGCGGACCTGATGAAGGCGACCGACCCGCTGCGCGATTGCGTGGAGCTGGGCCACAAGTACGGGCTGAAGGTCTGGGGCTGGATCACCGTCTATGACAGCCTGTACTACGCGCCCGAGGGGGAGTTCTTCCATGATCACCCGGAGTACACGTGGGTCAGCCGCGACGGGACCAAGCACATCCCCGGCGTGCCGTGCTACGCCTACCCGGAGGTGCGGGAGCTGCGCCTCAAGGAGATCGAGGAGATCCTGGGCTACGGCGTGGACGGCATCTACCTGTCCATGCGCAGCCACTCGCCGTGGCCCAAGGACGGCTCCGGCGCCCGCGAGTACGGCTATAATGCGCCGGTCATCGCCGAGTACCAGCGGCGTTACGGCAGCGATCCTCGCCAGGCCAAGCCGGGCAGCCTGGAAGAGCTGCGCTTCGTCAAGCTCAAGGGCGAGTTCCTCAAGCAGTTCCTGACCGAAGCCCACAAGCGCTGTCAGGCCCGGGGCAAGCTACTCTCGATGAACGCCTCGTGGGACGCAGTGGACCCGGCGACGGCGGCGCGCATGTACGTGCCGGCCGACGACCTGTGCCGCGAGCGCATCGTGGACGAGCTGTGCCTCCTGTCGGGGGCTAACGCCGACCTGACGCGCTGGCGGGTGCTGGGCCAGAACCGGGTGCGGCTGACGACCTTCACGGGGATGTTCTCGCCGCAGTACGAGGTCGGCCACGCCGCCTGGGTGCAGGGTCTCCAGCAGATGCTGCGCAACCCGACCCTCGACGGCACCTGCTTCCACGAGTTCGGCAACGTGCTGTACTTCCACATGTGGGACGACATCCGGCGGGTGGTGGCGGAGTGGCGGGCAGAGCGAGGCCGGGCCCCGCAATAGGGCCGGCGGCCTCGCCTGCCTGTGAGTGGACGAGGCCGGGCTACACCTGCTCGGTCAGCGTATCGTAGAACTCCACGATGCTGCCACGCTGCGCGGCATCCATGAACCGCATGGCCTCACGCGGGTGCTGGTTGAGCATCCCGGTGATGAGGTACGGCAGGTCATAGCCCCAGTGGACCTTCTCGCGCAGGGGGGCGATCTGCTGCTCCAGGCACTGCAGAATCGGGCGCAGGTGGTAGGCGGGATTCTTGAGGAAGGCGATCAGCAGCTCCAGCGGGCAGTTCCCCGCGCCGCGTCCGAGGCCGCCGATCGTGGCGTCCAGGTAGTTGGCGCCGTGCACGATGGCCTCGATCGTGTTGGCGTACGCCAGCTGCTGGTTGTTGTGGGTGTGGATGCCCAGTTGCTTGCCGGTGGCGTCGGTGATGGCCAGGTACTTGCGGGTCAGTGCCTCGATCTCCTCGGAGTAGAAGGCCCCGAAGCTGTCCACCAGGTAGATGGCGTCCACGTTGGTCTGAGCCACCGCTTCCAGCGCGTCGTCCAGATCGCTCTCGTGCACTGCCGAGACGGCCATGAGGTTCACGGTCGTCTCGTAGCCCTTCTGGTGGGCGTCCTGAATGATCTCGATGGCGCCGGGGATCTGGTGGATGTAGGTGGCTACCCGGATCATGTCCAGGACGCTGTCGTCGGCCGGCAGGATGTCCTCGTGGTAGTCGGTGCGGCCCACGTCGGCCATCACCGAGAGCTTCAAGTCGGTGGGGTTGTCACCGACGATGCGGCGCAGGTCGTCCTCGCTGCAGAACTTCCAGGCGCCGAACTCCCCCGGCGCATAGATGCGCCGGGACGACTTGTACCCCAGCTCCATGTAGTCCACGCCTGCCGCGACGCATGTGTCGTACACGGCGCGCACGAAGCTGTCCTCGAACTGGTGGTCGTTCATCAACCCCCCATCGCGGATACTGCAGTCCAGCACCTTGATCTCTTGCCGCCACGTGACCCAGGTGCCTTTGCCATCGGTCTGCGACACGGTGTTCTCCTCCATTGGGGAACTCCTTACTACAAAGCCCCTCACGGCTCGGCTGACCCTCCGTGCAGCCCATCGCTCGTTTGACTCGAGGGGAGCAGTATCGTACACCAAGATCGCCCGGGGGAACAGTGGTTTGTGGCGGGATGGCGGGATGGGGAGATGGTCGCGTGGGCGCGCGTGTCCCCACGCGCGCAGGTGTGCGCAGACGGCTGCGGCTCTGGAGAGCCGCGCTCCATGGCGCGGGCTGGAAGCCCGCACTACCGACGGAGGGGGAGAACCGGGGCCCGCCCTATGTGCTCGGGGCGGGTTGAGCCCCGAAGAGGGTCTGGATGAGGTAGTGGTACCGGAGGCCGAGGGCCTCCAGCGAGAATTCCGCCACCGCCCGTTCCCGACCGGCCAGTCCCATGCGCCGGGCCTCGTCCGGACGGCTGAGCAGCTTCACCGCCGCCTCCGCGATGGCCGCGACATCCTCCGCGCCGGCCAGGTAGCCGGTCTCTCCGGCCAGGACCAGCTCGGCATTGCCCCCCGAGTCCGTGGCGATGATCGGGAGCGAGGCCGCCATCGCCTCGGGCAGCGTCCGCCCGCAGGCTTCGCCGCCCAGGGCCGGGCAGTCCGGGAGGTGCAGGCCCCGGGGCTGGCGGTGGGTCTCCAGCGTCGGTGTGTGCGCGAAGACATCAAACGCGGGCAGTATCTGCGGGATGTCATCCCGCCAGCCCAGGAAGTGCGTCTTGTCGGCCACCCCGAGCGTGGCGGCTAGCTCCTTCAGGGCCGGCTCGTACGGACCCGACCCCGCCATGACCAGGAGGGCCTCGGGGACGCTGGCGACGATGTCCGGCAGCGCCCGGATCAGGAACTCCTGCCCCTTCCCGCGCACCATCCGCGCGACCGTACCCAGGATGCGAGCCTGTGCGGGGAGGCCCAGTGCGGCCCGCGCCGCCGCCGGCGTCGGGTAGGCCTCCGCCGGGGGCACCCGCACACCGTTGTACGTGACCCACAGGCGGGACTGGTCCAGGTAGGGCGCCGCCAGCGTCCAGTAGCTGGCCACCGCCGCCGACACACAGGCGATGGCGTCCACGCGCTGCAGCGCGCGGGCGACCAGCGGCCCCAGCGGCCCGCTGGGCACACAGAAGTTGCGGTTGGCGAAGATGAGCCGGGGGTTCCCCACGGACTTGCGGCCCCAGTTGAGGAACGGCAGCGCATCGGCGCTGTACTCGATGAGTACGTCCGGCCGCAACGCGCGCAGTGCCGCCCCCAGGCGCAGCGGCGTGCGGCCGAAGTCGGTCCGGCCGGGCTGGAAGGTCTGTAGCCTGGCCCCCGCCCCCTCGAGCTGCTCCCGCACACCGGCGGGAACAGGCTTGTGCGGGTGGGCCAGCAGGACAGCCCGGTAGCCCTGCAGGCCGAGACCGGTGGTGAGGTCAATGGAACTCTTCTGGCGCCCGGTGCCGGTCAGCTCCCCGGTCAGCACCACGACGGTCGTCTCGGCGGGGGGCCTGACGTTCTGCACCGGGGGCGGACAGCGGAAGGTGTCCGGCAGGCCGGGCAGATCATACGGGATGCGGGCGGTCGTCATGGGCATGGCACGGAATCCCTTGTTCGCAGTGCAGCAGTTGGTGGTACGTCAGAACTCCGTCGCGCTGCTGAAGGTGAAGCGGTCTATGCGCATCGCCGGGGCCCAGACGTAGTCGGCCAGCTTGCCGTCCCGCGAGATCAGCGAGACGCACGAGAGCGCCTCCAGGATGCTCTGGGTGAAACGCAGGTTCTTGATGGCCCCGGCGATCTGCCCGTCCTCGATCAGGAACGTGCCGTCCCGCGTCATGCCGGTCAGCACCGTCTTGATCGGGTGGATCATGTTGGTGTAGTGGAAGCGCGTGACGAGCACCCCGCGCTGGGTCTGGGCGATCATGTCCGCGACGCTGCTGTCGCCCGCGGCGACGAGGAGGTTGATGGGCACCGGCCCCCAGGAGTTGGGCGCCGGCAGGCCGTGGCCCGTGCTCTGCCGTCCCTCCTTGTGCGCCGTGTACGAGTCCCAGACGACGCCCTCGGCCACGCCGCCGGTGATGAGGGGCACCCGCTGCTTGGGCACGCCCTCGAAGTCGTACGCCAGGCGGTGGCCGCGCGGGTCGAGGCCGTCGTCCCAGATGGTGATGTTGTCCCCGCAGATCTTCTCGCCGAGGCGCTCGTTCACAAACGAGCGTCCCTCCTGCACCGCCAGCGCCCCCAGGCCGTACATCGAGAGCATCATGACCATGTCGGCGACGGCCTCGGCTTCGAGGATGACGGTGTACTCGCCGGGTGGCAGGGCCTGCGGGTCGCGCGAGGCGCGGCACTTCGCGGTGGCGACGCGGCCCAGGCTGCCGCCGGAGATGTCCGCCAGTCTGGGGCTGGAGGTGCGGGCATAGCCCGAGCCGCCCGCGCCGCTGACCACCAGCGACATCTCGGCCATGCTGCGCCGCTGCGTGGCCCGCACGCCCAGGGAGTTGGCGACGGCGATCTCGATGAGGCCCGTGCTGCAGGCGCCCGAGGCAGTGAAGTCCTCGGCCGCGGCGAGGGCGATGGCCTCGGCCACGGTGGCGGCCCGTTGCTCGGGGTCACAGGCAGCCGCGGCGGCATCGGCGAAGTCCGTCTCGCCCGTGTACGGCAGCGGCCCGGGCAGGGACACAAAGTCCTCGTCGGCCGCCGACACCAGGGCCAGGCGGTACGCGGCGTCGGCCAGTTCGCGCAGGCCTTCGGGCGACACGTCCGTGCTGCTGGCCACGCCGACGCGCTGACCGACGACTGCCCGCACGGTCGCGCTCACGCCCTCTTCCGCCACGTTCTGGTGGATGGCGTTGTTGGCGAAGCGCGTGAGAGCCGCTGCCTCGGTGGACAGCACGACCTCCGTCTGATCGGCGCGACTGGCCTGCAAGACGAGGTCACACAGGTCAAGAGCTTGCTGCTGGTCCATGAGCGCCCATCCTTTGCGCCGAGAGAGACAAGGACGACGACCGCCGTAGCGATATCAGGAAAGGGGAGGGCCGCGAGTGACGGGGGCTCCCGCCCCCGCCTGGAGACCGCCTGCGCCGGTCTCACTGAGCCGCGCCTCCGGCGCTCACCTCGACCGTAGTGCGGGCTTCCAGCCCGCCAAAGCCACACGGCCCTACCTGGAGCGGGCTGGAAGCCCGCACTACCCCCACTCAAGAGGACCGAATTCCCGACGTTCCCGTGTTCCGGACGTTCCCGTTCCCGCCTTACTCCTTCATCACCCCGACGCTGATCTTGCGGAAGCGGGCGGCGCTGGTGCCGTGGCCGACGCGGGCAGTCTGCATCGGCTCGCCCTTACCGCAGTTGGGCACGCCCCACAGGACCCACTCCTCGCGCTTGCCGACCGCATCGCACTTGCCCCAGAACTCCGGGGTGATCGCCGCGTAGGTCGCGTTCTTGTAGACGCGCCCGAGGCTCCCGTCCTTGATCTCGATGGCCTGCTGGGTGCCGAACTGGAAGTTCAGACGCTTGTCGTCAATGCTCCAGGAGGTGTTGGTGAGCAGGTAGAGGCCGTCCTGCGTGTCCGCGATCATCTCGTCCAGGCCCCAGTCGCCCGGCTCGAGGTTGATGTTGGTCATGCGGATGATCGGCAGGCGATTGGCGCCGTCGGCGCGCATCGTGCCGCTGCTCGTCCGGCCGATCGTCGGCGCCGTCTCGCGCGAGGACAGGTAGCCCACGAACTGCCCCTCGCGCACGATGTCCGTGCGCTGGCCCGGCACGCCCTCATCGTCATAGGCGAACGACCCCAGGCCCCCCGGCACCGTCGCATCGGCCACGATGTTGACCGCGTCGGAGCCGTAGCGGAAGTTGTTCAGCTTGTCGGTGGTCAAGAAGCTGGTACCCGCAAAGGAGGCTTCCATGCCCAGCACGCGGTCCAGCTCGATGGGGTGGCCGCAGGACTCGTGGACCTGCAGGGCCAGTTGCGAGCCCTCGAGGATGATGTCACGCTCCCCGGCGGGGCAGTGGGGCGCCTCCAGCAACTCGACGGCCTCCCCGGCGATGCGCTCGGCGTGCTCGGGCAGGTCCATCTCCTCGACCATCTCCCACCCCCGCGCGCCCATGTTGCCGCCGTGGCTGGACGGGTATGACCGCACCTGCGTGTCCGAGCCATCGGGCGCCACCGCCCGGGCGTCAATCCCTGCCCCGGTCTCAATGCGCTCCTGGGTGATGTCGGCGCCCTCGGTGCTGGCGAAGTGCTTCTCCTCCCGCAGTGCGCGGATGAAGCCGGTACGCACCTTGATCTCGCTCGGCCCGTGCATCGCCTGGTCGCAGTCCATCAGCAGGGCGATGCGCTCCTCCAGCGGGACCTCGAAGGGGTCCTTGCGCACGTCCGCCTTGAGGCGGGCGCGGGCCGGCTCGACCGGGGACAACTCCACCTCCCGCTGCTTGGCGGTGGCGCTGGCCCGGGCGATGCGCACCGCCAGCTTCGCGGCCTGGCGAATGGCGTCAGGCTGGAGCGAGGTGGTGCTGGCGAAACCCCAGGCACCCTCGGTGATGACGCGGATGCCGATCCCCTGGTCGCGCCGCGATGACAGCCCCGTGACCGAACCGTTCTTGACGTGCACCGTCTCGTCATGCTGCCTCACGAAGCGCGCGTCGGCATACGAGGCGCCGGCGTCCTGCGCGGCCTCGAGCGCCAGTTGGGTGAGGTCTTCCATGTGTCACCACCGTGGACCGCGGGCTTTGCAGCCCGCGAGGGAGGCGCGGGCTGGGAAGCCCGCGGCCCAATGTCAGAACAAGTCCTCGGCAAACTCCTGCGCCGAGAAGAGCTTGAGGTCCGTGACCTTCTCCCCGACGCCGATGAGCTTGATCGGGATGCCGAGCTGGTCGGCAATCGTCAGCACGACGCCGCCCTTCGCGGTGCTATCCATCTTCGTCAGCACGATGCCGGTGACACCGATGGCCTCGTGGAACTGCTTGACCTGGTTCAGGCCGTTCTGGCCGGTGGTGGCATCCATCACGAGCAGGCGCTCATCGGCCGGGCGACCCAGCTCGCGCTCGACGACGCGGCCGATCTTGCGCAGCTCCTCCATCAGGTTCGTCTTGGTGTGCAGCCGCCCGGCGGTGTCAATGATCGCCAGTTGCGTGCCGCGCGCCTTGGCCGCCTGCAGGGCGTCATAGGCCACGGCGCCGGGGTCCGAGTCCGGCTTCTGGGCCACGATGTCGCAGCCGATGCGCTCGGCCCAGACGCGGAGCTGGTCAATGGCCGCTGCGCGGAACGTGTCCGCCGCTACCACCATCACCTTGTTGCCGTGCGACTGGTACCAGTTGGCGATCTTGGCGATGGTCGTCGTCTTGCCGGTGCCATTGACACCCAGGACCAGGAACGTCGTTGGAGCGATCGCGCCGGTGTTGAGCGAGGTTTCCCAGGGCGCCAACATGCGCTTGACGCGCTGCTTGAGCAGCCCTTCCAGACCGGCGGGGTCGGTGATGTGCTCCCGTTCGGCCTTGTCTCGCAGCTCCTCGACCAGCTTCACAGCCAGCGGGGCGGCGACATCGGCCTGGATCAGGGCCTCCTCGAGTTCTTCGAGCAGTTCGTCATCAATCACACTGCGCCCGCGCAGCACGGTGCTGACGCGGGAGAGAAACTTGCGCAAGGGACTTCATCCTTCCCAGCTATAGCTGCGCCGGTTGTCAGTTGGCGACTATCACGGCGCACGGATTGCGTTCGAGGGCCTCGCCGGCGGCGATGTCCACTGGCTTCTTGCCCTCATTCCACGACAGCGTACCGTCGGCGGCCAGGCGCGTGGCATCCACGTCCTCATCGCCCTCGAACTCGCCCTTCGGCCCCACCATGGTGAGCACGACGATCGCGCCGTCGGCCCCGTCGGGCAGCACGATCGGGCCCGTCTCCTGCCACTTGGAGGTGCACACGGCCGCAGAGCGGTCGCCCTGGTTCCACATCATCGCACCCGTTGCGGACAGGCGCTGGGCCATCACGTTGACGTTGCCGGCCTCCTCGCCGGTGCGGGCCTCGACTTCGAAGACGAAGATGGCGCCGCCGTCCGAGGTGGCCAGCGCGCGGGGGGCGCGCTCCTGGGACTTGCCGGAACTCACCGTCGCGGAGCGGTCGCCCTGGTTCCACATCATCTCGCCCTGGGCGTTCAGACGCTGGGCCATGACGTCAATGTCGCCGGCGTTCTCGCCCTCCGTCGGCTCATACTCGCAGGCCACGATGGCGCCACCCATCCCGTCGCTGACGGCCACAGGGCGTCGCTCCAGACCCTTGGCCGTACACACATCCTTGGCCCCGCTCCACAGGAGCTTGCCGTCGCCGGAGAGACGCTGGGCCATGATGTCCACATCGCCCTTGTGTTCCCCCGCGGCGTACTCGAACTCAAAAGCGACGATCACGCCGCCCGCGCCATCCGAGATGGCGCAGGGACGGCGCTCGGGGTTGTCCGTGGCGGCGATGTCCGTGGCTCGCTTGCCCTCGTTCCACAGGACCTCGCCCGAGGCCGAGATGTGCTGGGCCATGACGTCCATGTCGCCGTTCTCGCCTTCCCACTCGAACACCACAATCACGCCGCCCTGGCCGTCCGGCACCGCCACTGCCCGCCGTTCGGTCGCCGGCGAGGCCGCAACGGCAACGGACTGCTTGCCCTCTCGCCACAGCGGCCGGCCCTGCCCGTCCAGGCGCTGGGCCATGAGGTCAACGTCCTTCTTCTCGCCCAGCCACTCATACACCACAATGGCTCCGCCGCGGCCGTCACTGACCACGACGGGATGGCGCTCGGTGCCCTTGGAGGAGGCCACCGGCACCGGGCTGTCGCCGTTGTTCCACAGCGCCTTGCCGCTGGCATCCACGCGCTGGGCCACGATGTCCTTGTCGCCGGCATCCTGGCCCGAGGCGAACCGGTACTCGTAGGCCACGATGGCGCCGCCGGCGCCGTCTTCACACGCTGCCGGCGCCGTCTCGAAGTCCTTGGCGGTCGCCACCAGCGCCGGGTCGGCGTGCCCCGCCCAGCCGGTCTGGCCGGTCTCGGTGAGACGCTGTAGATGGATATCCACGTTGGCGTCGGCGCCGCCGGCCTTGTCCCGCTGCTCGTAGAACACGAACAGCGTCCGGGCCGCCGCGCGTTCCTGCACGCCGGCAGTGAGAGCAATACCCAGTGCGAACGCGACGACGGCGAGCAGCCAGTCACGGCGCATCACGACACCTCCGATGGGCGCGTCATTCCCAGCTCAGCGGGCCGCCGGCCGGAACTCCACGTTATCCAGATAGAATACCGACTCGCCCTGCGTGACCGACATCACCACCACGCAGTTGAGTGTCTCGAACTTCTCGGCATGGGCAAGGGTGAACGTCTTCGCCTCGCCGCCGGCGGGTCTGACGGTTAGTTCGTACTTGCCGGTGTTTTGCTTCCCGAGGCCGCAGGTGATGTCACACCGTACCCACTGGCCGGGCTGCAGGTCCATGATCGGCTGGTCGCTGGCCTTCAGATGCCCTTCGGCGTCGGTCGCCAGGTGCGGGCCGAGACTGTAGTGGTAGGGGTCATCGCGCCATTCGTAGACGAACAGCGCGCCCTGCTCCCAGCGCAGGTCGAAGCCGGCCCGCAGCACCCCGTCCTCCAACTCCAGCGGGTAGGTGATGTACGGCACGAAGCTGAGCTTGACGCCTGGCTTCTCGGCGACGCGCAGGCTGTGCTTGCCGGAGGCGGCCGTCTCCTCGGTCACGCGCACGGTCGCCAGGTCGCCCTCTTCCCCGACGTGCGCGTTACGCTCCATCTCGTTGACGGCGTAGTCCTCGTACGTCCGCAGCGGGGCCTGGGCGGGCTTGACGAGGGCTGTCGGGCGGTAGTCGGTCACGTCGCGCACGACCTTGACCTCAGGCCGGGGCCACGTGCGCCGCTCAGGGCTCTGGTAGACGCCCGTGCGTGACAGATCAATCGGCTTGAAGCCCAGCTTCAGCGCCGGCGAGGTGGGCTTGAGGGCATAGTTGCGGTGCGCCGGGTCCACGAACTGCGGGTCGGCGACCAGCGCCCCCTCCTCCTGCCCCAGTGCCTGCCACGCCTCCCACGAGCCCTTCCTCACCAGCCCCGGGGCAGTGATGCGGATGGGGTCGCCGCCCGCCCACAGCAGATTGTGATCGAACGTGTAGACCGCCTTGTCGGCGCTGCGAGCCGTATAGCCGGTCGCGCTCTGGCCGGGCGAGACGAGGACGTTGCGCGTCACGCGGTTGCCGCGGCACTCGTACTTGGGCCATGTGCTCAGGTACGCCTGGTGCTGCTGGCCGTCCACGCAGATGTTGCTCTCGAACACGTTCTCCATGCCGCCGTTGACCATGTACGCCCCAAGCACCGTGTTGTAGCACACGTTGTCGTAGACGTGCCAGCCGCTGGAGTGGGTGTCCAGGTAGATGCCCCACGAGAACATCGGCGCCTGCAGCTTGCCCTCGGCGTTGGCGCCCCAGCCGCCGGAGTCGTGGATCAGGTTGTGATGGATCGAGTTGCCCCAGTTGTATCTGCGGTTCCGGTCCATCTGCTCATCCATCGGCAGGCCCCAGTCCAGCGCCGTCGCCGCCTCGATGATGCTGGTGTCGAGCGTCACGAGGTTGGAGTGGTGGCCGACGTTGTAGGCGATCTCACAGCCACCGCCCACGTCCATTCCGATGGCATATCGCGGGGTGTCGTGGATCAGGTTGCGCGTGATCTTGCAGCGCATCATGCGGTGGCCGTACACGCCCCCGCAGCGGTTGTGAATGCGCCCCCAGCCGATGTCCCAGATGTAGTTGTTGTCAATCACATGGTCGGTCACGCGCTCGTGGTCCTTGCTCGTGCCGATGAGGCTTACGCCGTCGCCCTGGGTGGCGGTGATGTCGCAGCCGCGTACGGTGCAGGCATGGGTGTCGTCGCCCAGGTAGACCCCGACCTCGGCATTGCGCAGGTCGCAGCGCGTGATGGCGCAGCCCTGCGCGCCGGTCAGTTGGATGGCCCGTCCGCGGCAGTCGCGGACATCCACGCCGCTGATCCGCACGTTCTCCACGAACTGCTTCTCGGCCGGCTGGCCCTGGAAGACAAAGGCCGAGGTGAGCGCGGGGACGATGACCCGGTCCTTGCCATTCGGGTCGCCGGACGGCGGCCAGAAGTACAGCGTCTTGGTGTCAGGGTCCACGCACCACTCGCCCGGCGCGTCGAGTTCCTCCAGCAGCCCGCACAGGTAGAACGGGTTGCCGGGAGAGAGCACATAGACGCCCCTGCTGGCCTCGATCACGCGCGCGGCGGCATCCACGCTCTTGACCGGGCAGTACTGGGTCTCATAGTTGAGCTTGTCGTGGAACATCATCCACGCCCGCTCGGGATGAGCCCAGCGTTCCGGGTGTAACGCCCCCTCGGCATACCGGAACTTCGTCTTGGTGTTCGTCTCGACGAGGCCCTGGCTTTGCAGGAAGCCGCCGGTGCGCGGGTGCTGCGGGTCGAAGTTGGGCACGCGCGCCCACGGCTGCATCTTCACGTTGTAGTACAGCTCGCGGAAGCTCAGGTCCGGCAGGTCCAGCCCGGACAGGTCGGCCTGCAGAATCTTGCCCCGCCACGGCTTCCACCCGGTGACGCGCCGCCCGCCGGAGAGGACGGGCTCCTGGCCGGGCGCACTCTCGATGACGAGCCCGGAGTCGGCGGGGCCAAGGGTGATCGTCTCACTCAGCGCGTACGTGCCCGGGCCGACATGGATGCGCACCGTATCGCCAGGCTTGCGGGAAGCGCGCGCCTGATCCAGAGCCTGGGAGAGCGACTTGATCGGGCCGGTGGTAGACACCGAGAGGTTGAGTTCAGCAGCTAAGGTGACGGTGCAGGACAGGACGAGAGCGGCGAGCACTACCTTAGGCATTGCGGGCATAGCTCGGTGACCTCCAGGCCGGCCTCGGCGAGGCCGGCGGCACACTCGCGCCAGTCGGTGTCTACCGCGTTGTAGATCGGGGCGGGAGGATCATACGTCAGGGCCACGGCGGCGAACTTGCGGTCGCTACGGTCCAGCGGGTCCAGGCAATCGGGTAGCCGCCAATCTCCGGACGCCTCGGGGCGGCACGGACGGTACTCGATGCGACCTGACCTGTGGATCAGTTGCCCCAGCGTCCTGCATTGCGCCGAGTTCTCCGGCAGACGGCGGAAGTACTCATGGATGATCTCCTCACTGTCATCCACGGCGAGCACCAGTGTGGTCCGCAACGCGGCGATGGTATCTACGCAGGCTTCCACGCAGTCCTCGTCAGCCTGCTCGGCCATCTCGGCGGCGACGGCCCACACGTTGGTGTCAATGACCACGGCCATGCAGCTACCCCCCCTGCCGTCTCCGCGCAAGCATCGCCTTCGTCATCGCCTCCAGGTCGCCGATGCTGTCGCCGAAGAAGTCGTTGGGCCAGTTCTCGATCTGACCGTACTCATTGAGGCGGATCGGCTCCAGATGTGACGCCCCCTCACGCAGTTCGCAGAAGTAGATGGCGATGTTCTCCGGGCTGGCGAGTTCCGACTGCGCCTCCGCTATCCGACGCTGTAGGCGGGACAGGAGGTACTCACTGTGCGTTTCGATGATGAGTTGGAGGTCACGCTGTCCGGCGACCTCGATGAAGAGGTCCGCTAGCTCTGCGGCTGCGCGAGGATGCAAGTGTATCTCGGGTTGCTCGAAGAGCAGGATCGATCCCTGAGGGGCGAAGAGCATCTGGACGAGTACCGGCAACAACTGCGACACCCCAAAGCCGACGTCCGGGAGTACCGTCTCCACGTCGTCGGCTCCGGGCACGACCAGCTTCACCTCGTGGTAGCGAGTATCTGCGCCAATCGGCGTCACCATGAGGCGGGTCGCGAGGCCAGATTCCCTGAGCCATCTCGCTGCTTCATCGATCAGGCCGGGCTGGCCATCGTAGTCTGTCAGAACCTCGCGCACACTGGCTATGAGCGCATCCACTGCGCTGCTACCGTCCTCAAGCAGGCTTCCTGGCACCTCGCCGGACCACTGGTATACACGCCGGGGGCGTTCCCGGATCGGCCCCAGGTACCGGGTGCGCCCCGTGACCAACTCGAACTGCCGGTTGAGTTCCAGCAGACTGTAACCGGGCAGAATCGAGGAGACTGCTCTGGGTAACGCGTAGCAACTCTCCGGGGTCGGGAAGCCTACGTCCAGCAAGACCGGACCATCCTCGCTGGTGAGTGTGCCCGCGTACCTGCTGCTGTCCTGCCTGTCCAGGCTAAAGCGGAACCGAGGTGCCGCCAGTGCGTAGGCCAAGTGGTGAATGTCAACGTCGCCATCCAGACGCCACTCGGCCTCGTATCTGACTTCACCCATGGTTATGTTCTCGCGCTCCGGCTCGGTGAATGACATATGCGGGCGCGGCACCCAGTCCACCCGTGCCCTGAGCGGTCGGCTGCTATCATGCCGGTGGATCAGGTCCGCAAAGGAGCCATAGTCGCGATAGGCACCCCTGAACGCAATTGACCTTCCTCGATCCGTGCTCTCGGCCGTCTGCTTGAGCATCAGCAGCGAGTCCAGGATCGCCGTCTTCCCCGAGCTGTTGGCCCCGAAGATCAGTGTGATCGGCTTGAGGTCCATCTCAAGCCGCTCCCATGACTTGAAGTTGCCTAACTCCAGTCTCCGCAGCATCGTGCACACGTCCCTTTCGCCGCGTATGCCTACCCCGCCGCCTGGCGCTGCTCGGCTTCCTTCTGGGCTTGCTCCAGCTCCACTGAGATCAGCTTGGAGCACCCCGGCTCCTGCATCGTGATCCCGTGCAGCACGTCCGCCTTCTCCATCGTCCGCGGGTTGTGCGTGATCACGATGAACTGGCTGCGCTCGGCGAACTCGCGCAGCATGTCCGCGAAGCGGTCCGTGTTGGCCGCGTCCAGCGCGGCGTCAATCTCGTCCATGACGCAGAAGGGGCTGGGCTTGACCCGCAGCAGCGCGAAGAGCAGCGCCAGCGCCGTCATCGCTCGTTCGCCACCCGACAGCAGCAGCAGGTTCTGCTGCTTCTTGCCCGGCGGGGTGACGATGACATCCACGCCGGAGTTGAGCGGGTCCTCCGGCGCGGAGAGGGCCAGTTGCGTGTCGCCGCCGCCGAAGAGCCGCTTGAAGATCTCGTCGAACTCGACGCCGACGCGCTCGAAGGTCTCCATGAAGGCGGCCTGGGCGGCCTCGTCCAGTTCGGCGATGACCTGCAGCAGGTCGGTCTTCGCGGCGATCAGGTCATTCTGCTGGTTCTCCAGGAACGTCTCGCGCGCGCGCAGGCGCTCGCACTCCTCGATGGAGCCGAGGTTGACCGAGCCCAGGTTGCGCATCTCCGAGCGCAGTTGCGCGGCTTCGCGCCGGGCCTGGCTCTCGCTCATGCCCTCCAGCTTCACGTCCAGCGCCTGCTCGATGGGCATCTGGTAGATGTCCTGGAGGCGCTCGGTGACGGCCTGCAGGTTGGCCTCGGCCCGGGCCAGCGCCAGGTCGGCGACGTGCAGGCGCTCGGTCTGCTGCTCCTGGGCCTGGCTCAGCTCGCGCCGCTTGGCATCGGCCTCGGCGACCTTGTCACGCAGGTGGGCGAGCTGCTCAGCCTTCTCATCGGCCTCGGTCTCCAGGGCCGCGGCGCGCTCCAGGTTCGCGGCCTCGTCGCTGCCCTGCGACAGCTCGGCCTCGATCCGTTTGAGCTCGGCGGCGATGTGCGTCAGCTCGTTCTCGGCGGCCTGGCGGGCGGCCGTCGCCTGCTGTAGGTCCGCCGCGGCGCGCTCGCACAGGCCCTGGTTGGCCGCGATCTGCTGGCGCAGCTCAGCGACCAGCACCTGCCGCTCGGTCAGGGCCTGCCGCAGCGTCTCGCGCTCGGCGGCAGTTCCGGCCTGCTGCCGCGCCTGCTCGATCTCCTGCTGGAGCTCGGCAATGCGTCCGCGCGCCGTCTCGGCCTGCTGCAGCGTGTCCTGCTGCCGCTCGGCGCTCTCCTGCAGGCGCTGCTGGAGGCGCTTGATCTCCTGGGCCATCTCCCCGGCGGCCTCGACGGCCGCGCGGATCTGGTCCTGCTGGTGCTTGACTTCCCCCTCCTGCTGACGCAGGTCGCTCCGCAACTGGTTGACCTGCTCGACGGCCTCGGCGGCCAGTTGCCGCCGCTGGTTCACCTCGGCCTCAAGCTGCTCGTCCACGCGGTACATGCGGCCCAGCCAGGTCTTCAGCTCCTCGATCCGCTCGTCCAGCGTGTCCAACTCGCGCTGGCGGCCGAACTCCTGTCCAGCACCGCCCTCCATGACCCCGCCGTAGACGGCGCCCTCGGGCTCGAGCACTTCCCCCGCCAGTGTCGCGACGGTGCAGCGGCCGTTGAGGCGGTGGAAGGTGTCCACGGCGGCTTCGAGGTCGCTGCAGATGACGATGCGGCTCAGGATGGCTTCGACCGGCGCGCCGACCTGGCGGTCCACCTTGATGAGCTTGGCGGCGATGCCCAGGCAGCCGCTGCGCAGGCCGCTGGTGTTGATCGGCTCCGCCGCATGGCGCGCCCCCAGCGTCAGCGGCAGGAAGGCGGCTCGTCCGAGCGTGTTGGCGCGCAGATACTCGATGCCGCGCAGGGCGTCATCCTGCGTGTGGCACAGCACCCACTGCAGCTTGTCGCCCAGGGCCGCCTCGATGGCGACTTCGAACTTCTGGGGCACGTCGAGAGCCTCGGCCAGCAGGCCCCGCACGCCGCTCAGCTTGCCCTCGCTGACGGCCTGCATGACCTGCCGCGCGCCCTCCTCGAAGCCCTCGTAGCTGTCACGCAGCTCCTGCAGCACGCGCCGCCGCGACTCCAGGGCGCTGACGGCTTCGGCCAGGATGTTGCGCTTCTGGTTCTGGTCGCGCACCACGCCCTGCACGTAGGCGACGTCGGCCTCGGCCTCCTGCTGCCGTGCGATGGTCTCCTGCAGCGCCGTCTGCAGCGCCTGCATGCCGTCCTCGTACTCCCCGGCCTGCGCCTCGACGGCCTCCCGCCGCTCCTCGAACTGCTCGCGCTGGCTCTCCAGCCGCCCGATGCGCTCCTGCAGATCGGCCTGCAGGCTGGCCAGCGCCGCCGCCTCGTTCTCCAGGCGAGCGATCTGCTGGAGGGTCTTGACGCGCTGCTCCTCCATTTGCTGGGCGCGCTGCTGCTGCTGCTGGGCGGCGTTGCGGCGTCGGTCGTACTCGGACTGCTGCTCGCGCAGGCCCTTGTCCTCGCTCCCGAGGCGGTCCTGCAGAGCCTGCCGTTCGGCCTGCAGGGCGTCATTTTGCTGCGACAGGCTCTCCTGCCGCCGCCGGTGCTCGGCCAGCGCTTCGTCCAGCGTTTCCTGGCGCGCCGTCAGTGTGCGCTGGCGCTCCAGGTTGACGGCGCGGCGCTCGCGCGCTTCGGTCGCCACGCGCTGCAGGCGCAGGGCCTCCAGGCGCAGCTTCTCCAACTCGTTTTCCAGCGAGAGCGAAAGCGCCTGCAGCTTCTGGTGCTCGGCGTCCAGCTCGCTCATCAGGTTGCGGGTGATCTGCAGGTCGGCGGTGGCGACAGCCACCTCGTTGGCCAGTTGCCCGCGCTTCTCGGCATGACGGCGGTAGTCGGCCCCCAGCAGGTACAGCTCCAGGCTCTGCAGCTTCTCATCCAGCGTCTTGTAGGCACGGGCCCGCTCGGCCTGCTGCTCCAGCGGCTCGCGCTGGCTGCGTAGCTCGTGGACGATATCCGCCACGCGGGTCAGGTTGATCTCCGTGGCTTCCAGCTTCCGCTCGGCTTCAGTGCGCCGCACGCGGTACTTGCGCACCCCGGCGACCTCTTCGAGCAGTTCCCGCCGGTCCTCGCCCCGGATGGACAGGATGGCGTCAATCTCGCCCTGGCCCACCACGGAGTACGCCTTGGGCCCCACGCCGGTGTCCAGCAGCAGCTCCCGCACGTCTTTGAGGCGGCAGGCGGTGTTGTTGATGAGGTATTCGCTATCGCCAGCGCGGAAGATGCGGCGAGAGATGACGACCTCGGAGAACTCGGTGGGCAGCGTGCGGTCGGAGTTGTCGAGGGTCAGGTGCACCTCGGCCATGTTGAGCTGCCGCCGGCGCTCGGAGCCCACGAAGATGACGTCCTGCAGGTTCTCGGTGCGCAGCGTCTTGGCGGACTGCTCGCCCAGCGCCCACAGGATGGCGTCGGTGACGTTGCTCTTGCCGACGCCGTTCGGCCCGACAATGGCGCTCACGCCGGGATGGAATTCCAGTTCCGATTTGTCCGCGAAGGTCTTGAACCCTCGCATTTCGAGGCGTTTGAGGTACAAGTGTGTTCACCGTCTCGGGGTGATGCCGCTCGGAGGGGCCGGCTATCAGCCGGCCCGTCGTCGGCACCGCAAGTTGACGACTGATGGTCTGAACGGCGGGCCGGCTAATAGCCGGCCCCTCCAACGGCTCTCGCCGTCTCCCGCCTACTGCGCCGGCACGCTGATCCCCAGCCGCTTCATCTGCTCGACCATCTCGGCCATGAAGTCGGCGATGGGCAGGCTCTGCGGGCATCTCTCCGTGCACTGGCCGCACGCCACGCATTCCGCCGGGTCCACCTTCAGCCGCGACAGGTAGGCCTTCAGGGCTTCCTCATCGTCCAGGATCTTCCACATCTGGAAGGGCTGGATCGCGTTGCGCAGCGGGAGGCCCTGCGGGCAGGGCTCACAGTAGCCGCAGCGGGTGCACAGGCCGCTGGCCAGGTCGGCGTAGTCGGCCAGGTAGTCCACGGCGTCTTCGCCGCGGGCCATGAGCGCGTCGGCCTCGTCGGCAATCTCACAACTGGAGTTGACCTGGTCGAGCGAGGTGAAGCCGACCGGGACGCAGGTGATGCCCGCGTGGGCCAGCAGCCACCGCTGGGCGGCCTGGGCCGGGTCCTGCTCGCCCACGTGCTCGGCAATCAGCTGCCCCAGCTGCCCGCTTGTCGAGGCCAGGAGGCCTCCGGCCGTCGGCTGCATGGTGAAGCAGCCGATCTGGTGCTCCTGACAGTAGTCTATGACGACGCGGAAGTGCCGCTTGGCGATATTGTAGGGGATCGTCACCGCGGCGAACTCGCCGGTCTTGAGCCACTGGACTACGTTCTCGGGCACATCGTGCGAGGTGGCGTAGACGTAGCTGACCAGCCGCTCGTCAATGGCCTTGTAGATGCCCTCCAGGGGGCCACCCTTGGCGAAGAAGGCTTCCCACATCTCGTTGTTGGACAGCGACCAGCCGCCGAAGAGGTCGAGGCGCTCGACGCCGAGGGTCTCCAGCGACCAGTCAATGTTGCGGCGAGCGTCATCCGCCGTCATCATCCAGCCCGGCTTCCACTCCTCGGACGGGCGGCAGATGGCCTTCGAGCAGACGTGGATCTCCTCCTGGCGCCCGCGGAAAGCTTTGCCCAACCATGCCATGCTGTTCTTGTACAGCGGCCCCGTCTCGAAGAAGTTGACGCCCAGGTCCAGCGCCCGGTGGACCATGGCGATACCCTCTTCTTCGAGGTCGTCGTGGCCGTAGCGCATGCCGCCAAAGGAGATGACGGAGAACTCGAGGTCGGTGCGTCCGACGCGGCGGTACTTCACGGGAACCTCCACGAGAACCCACGGGTGGGCGCTAGCGCGCCCACGCGCCATAACATGCGCCCGCCGGAGCACCGGCGGGCAGGCGCGCCCCATGTCCGTAAGGTACACAAAACGCCGCCAAAAGGCAAGCTCGGGCAGGAGGCTGCCGACCGTCCGCGGAACCTTCAGGTGGGCGCAGACAAGCTTGTACTGGTGATCGAGGGAGGGGGTAGGCATGTCACGATTGCTGATCCTGACGGGCCCGTCGTGTGTGGGGAAGTCACCGCTGCTGGCCGCGCTGCGGAAGTTCTACCCGGAGCTAGCCGAGCGGATGCACCCGCTGGTGCTCTACAACGACCGTGAGCCGCGTCCGGGGGAGCAAGACGGTGTCACATATCACTTCCGCCCGCGTGAGGCCATTGAGGCCCTGCGGGGCCAGCCGGGCTTTGTCGTGCTGCCCGTGCGGCACGACCTGCAGGCCCTGGAGATGGCGCAAGTGCGGGCGATCCTCGAAGCCGGGCGCGAACCGTTCTTTGAGGGCAATGTCTACATCGCCGAGGCGCTTCTGCGGGCGCCGGAGCTGGCGGACGTGCCCAAGGTATCTGTCTTCCTGTCCCCCCTGGCCCTCGACGAGGTGCAGTTCCTGCGCGGCCAGCCCCATGTGAGCCTCGAACGGCTGGTGTGCGATCTGATGCGGCGGAAGCTGCTGCGCCGCACCCAGATGCAGAAGGGCCTCCTGGGGGAGCCGGACCTGCGCGACATCGAGGCCCGCTGTGGCGCGGCCTACGCCGAGCTGCAGTACGCCCCCCTGTTTGACTGGGTGCTGCCCAACCACGACGGCGAGGGCAGCGAGGACTGGCACGCTTCGTACTATCCGCTGGGCGATGCCCGCCGTTGCGTGCTCGACCTGGCCGCCATCCTGAGCGGCGACGCCCCCGGCCCCTGCTGGGCGGAGCACTGGCCGGCCGACCTGTTCGCCTGAGCCGCTGGACCGCGGGCTTTCCAGCCCGCAGCCGTAGCCGTCGGAGCGCGGGCTTCCCAGCCCGCGGCCGCGCTCCAATGTCCCCCCGAGGTGCCCTCTGTGCGCAACTGCTTGCTGCTGTCGGCCTTGTTCCTGTGCGGCGCGGTCTGCGCCGCCGCCCCCTATGCCGGCTTCTACACCGGCGCGATCATCCCGACGCCACAGCATGTGACGATGGCCCCGCAGGCCTGGGAGATCGGCGCCGGCAAGTCGCTTCAACTCTCCTTGCTGTTGCCTCGGGAGGCCGGGGAGGCGGAGCGGCTGGCGGCCGAGGACATCGCCGCCCGCGTGCGCTTCCTGTGCGGGGCGGAGCCGCAGGTGCGGCGCGTGAGTAGCCTGCCCACCGGGGGCGGGGGCACGTTCATCGCCCTGGGCCTGCCCGGGTCGGCCACACCGCCCGAGCGGCCCGAGGGCTATGTCATCCGGCCCTGGGAGCAGGGCGGGGCGCGAGGCCTGGTCGCCCTGGGCCGCGACGCCGCCGGCCTCACTTTCGCCGCCCAGACCCTCGTGCAGCTCTTCGAGCGCCAGGGCGACCGGCTGCTGCTGCACCCGGCGACCATCCGCGACTGGCCGGTCTACCCCCTGCGCTCGTTCAAGACGGGGGGGGCCTTCGATCCGGGGTCGCAAGCCGCTGACATGGCTGCCTTCGCGCCCTTCGCCAAGTTCAACTGCTACAACACCTGCTATACCGCCCTGGGGGCCGACAAGTGGGTGAACCCCTCCCCTGAGTACCGGCAGTTCGTGACGGACACGACGCGGGCCATGAAGGCGCGTGGCCTGGACTGCATGCCCTTCGTGAACCCCTACTACCTGTGGAAGGAGCACATCGAGACCTCGGACGAGGGCGACCTCGCCAAGCTCTTCGAGGCCTGCCGGATCGGCCCGGAGGCCGGCGGCACGCGGGTGATGCTCTGTCTGGATGACTTCGCCAGCGAGCCGGACAAGCAGGGGCCGAAGCTCTACCACGTGCGCAGCAAGCGCGACCAGGAGCGCTGGGGAGACGATCTGGCCGCCGTCAACCTCGCCATGGTCAACGACCTGGCCCGGCGCCTCAAGCAGGCCTACCCGCAGTGCAAGCTGTACGTGGTGCTCCCATACTACTGGAACCCGGGCGGCTACTACCGCCAGGAGGGCGAGAAGTACCTGCAGGCGATGGGCCAGGGCCTCGACCCGGCGGTCACGGTCGTCTGGACCGGCCCGAGCGTGCGCTCGGCGATCATCAGCAAGGCGCAGATTGACACCTACCAGGGGCTGCTCGGCGGGCGCAAGGTGATGCTGTGGGACAACACGATCTACATGCACCACAACCCGCCGCACTATCTGCTCGACACGTTCCACACCAAGTACGCCGAGGACTTCTGGAAGCTGACGACCGGCGAGGTGCACCTGAACACTGGCGGCGGCCCCATCTACAAGTGTGGGGTGCTGTCGGCGGCGGACTACCTGTGGAACCCGCAGGCCTTTGACCCCGAGAAGTCCCTCCGCAACGCCATCGCCGCCCTGGCCGGCCCCGACCAGGTGGGCGACCTTCTGGCCTTCCGCGATGCCTTCTACACCATCTACGACAGCTATGCCGCCCAGTTCGGCAAGGGCACGGCCTTCCTGGCCCGGGTCAAGCAGATGACCTCGCGGCCGTTCGACGAGGCCGGGCTGGCGGAGGTGACGGCGGCCCTGGACCAGGAGAGGGCACTCGCCGACAAGATCGCCACCGGCTGCCCCAACAAGCCCCTCGCCGAGGAAATCCAGCAGCGCTGCAGACTGCACGATCCATACCGCGAGGCGTGCGCGCTGCTGGCCAAGCTGCCGCCGCTGACCGCTGCCGACGCCGCCAACATCGCCCCCAACGCCACTGCCGAGCAAGTCGCGGACGGGCGACCCGCGTCGTGGGGGCTCTACACGGGCGCAGGCTCCGGCACGCTGGGCGTGGCGCCGGGCCGCCAGGGCGGCTCGTGCGGCAAGCTGACGGCCACCAAACTCTATGAGTGGGGCGATGGCCGCCAGTCCATCAACGTCGCGCTGATGGTCGGCGACAGCAATGGCTTCGTGGGTGAGAAGACCCCACCGGTGCTCCCGCTGCACGGCTATTACTACAGCTTCTGGATGAAGGGCACCGCGCCACGGGTCGTCGTCAGCTTCGTGACCTGGGATGAGAAGGGCGACCGCGAGAGTCGCGTCAGCGTGCCTGCCAAGCCGGTAGCCGTCACTCCGACCGCCGACTGGACGCGCGTGACCGGCAAGTTCGTGACCCCGCTAACGGCTGCGCGTGGCTGCCTGAAGATCAACATTGACGGCTACACCGACCAGGGCGGCGGGCTGGGCGAGGTCTATGTGGACGACGTCTATGTCGGCCGCAGCCAGGCCGCGAGCTTGCAGCAGAAACCATAGGGCGACCGGTCGCGTGGGCCGGGACATCC
>JAJFUB010000038.1 GCA_021372615.1 bacterium
TTCAGGGGGGGGCCAGGGGGGGGACGCCGTGGGCGGTGACGGCGTCCTACCCCCTGCCCCCTCCCTGAAGGGAGGGGGAACGGCACACGACAGCGGCCTCCCCCTGATCGGCAACTTCGTCGAGCGCCAGGTGATGCTCGAGGCGGTCATGGCCCAGTGCGCGCAGATCGAGCAGGCCCTCGTCGCCTCCGGCGTCAGGTTCTGCTATGCCGAGAACTGGGTCTATGCCCCCGCGGTGCAGAAGGCCCGGCGGCTCATCCAGAGCGGCGGTGGGGCCGTGCTCCGGCTGCTGGCCGAGGAGAGCCATTCGGGCAGCCATGCCTCGTACGCCAGGTACTGGGCGCTGGCCGGGGGCGGGTCGCTGCTGCGCACCGGCAGCCACCCCATTGGCGGCGTGTGCTACCTCAAGCAGTCCGAGGGCCTGGCCCGTGATGGCAAGCCCATCCGCCCCAAGTCCGTCATGGCCGAGACCGCCTTCCTGACCAGGATGGAGAGCTACCTCGCCGAGCCGACGCGCTACTGCGGGACGGAGCTGGCCGACTGTGAGGACTGGGGCGCGGCGTACATCACCTTCGAGGACGGCTCCGTGGCCGATGTCTGCTCCTCGGATGTTGTGCTGGGCGGCGTCTACAACCACATGCAGGTCTTCCTGTCCAACGGCCGCATCGAGTGCAACATGAACCCCATTGACGCGGTGATGGCCTACGGCCCGGCCGAGGATAGCTTCGGCGAGGAGTACCTGGCCGAGAAGATCAGCACCCGCCTGGGGTGGAACTACGCCTCGCCCGATGAGGCCTGGGCCAGCGGCTACCAGCAGGAGATCCAGGACTTCATGGAGGCCATCGCTCAGGACCGCGAGCCGCTCTCGGGCTGGACGCTGGCGAAGGACGTGACTGCCGTCATCTTCGCCGCGTACGTCTCGGCCTGGGAAGGCCGGAGGGTCGAAGTGCCGCGGTAGACGGCAATGATGAACGATGAATGGTGAGTGATGAATGGGGAGTGAGACTTTGTGGCTTCCCCCATTCACCATTCTGCCTTCTGCATTCCGCCATTGCCTTTCGCCGCGCGTCCTGCTAAGCTCCCCCCCATGCGTCGCTCGCACACCGGCACGATCACCATGCTACTGTCGTCCGTATTCTTCGCGGCGATGGCGGCGCTGATTCGCGCCACCCCGTCGGTCAACTCCTACATCTTGGGCATGGCCCGTTTTGTCGTCGGGACGCTGGTGTGCTTCGGCCTGTTCGCGGTGAAGCTCGATCGGCCGCGCTGGGTGAACTGGCCGTGGATCATCGTGCGCGGAGTGGTGGGCAGCATTGCGGTCGTCATCTTCTTCTGGTCCATCCAGGAGATCGGTCTGGCGAAAGCGACGATGCTGAACTACACGTACGTGATCTGGGCCGGGGTGCTGGCGGTGCCGATGCTGGGGGAGCGGCTGCGGCTCATGCAGTGGCTGGCGGTGGTCGTGGCGGTGGCGGGGGTCGCGCTGCTGTTTGAGGTGCACGGCCTCAGCGTGGCCCCGGCGGACGCCATCGCGCTCCTCGGCGGCACCTGCAGCGGCATCGCCGTCATCGCCGTCACACGCTGCCGCGACACCGACAGTTCCACGAACGTCTTCTGGTCGCAGTCGCTCTTCGGGATCGGGGCGGTGGCGTGGCCGATGGCGACCCACTGGGCGACGCCGACTCTCGTGCAGACCGGCATCATGGTCGGCGTCGGGCTCCTGGCGGCGGCAGGGCAGTTGCTGATGACCTACGCCTACAAGCACACTGGCGCGACGCAGGGCAGCTTGCTGAGCCTGGTGACGCCCGTGCTGGGCGGGGCCATCGGCGTGGCCTGCTTCCACGAGCCGCTGACGCTGCGCTTCGCGCTGGGCACGCTGCTGATCCTGCTGTCGTGCGGGTATCTGGCGCTGGACCCGGTGAAGCGCGGCAAGCCCATGGTCATGCCGGACCCGTCGGCGGCGGATTGCGAAGAGGAGACGGGGTCGTGACGCGCCGCGCTACCCCCGCGCGTGCCGCCTCGTCAGCCCCACCATCAGCCCCAGCGCCACCAGCAGAATGACTATCGAGATGGGGAGGACGAGCACGCCGATACGCAGGCCCCAGGCGTCGCCCATACGCCCGATGACCCACGGGAAGAGGACACATCCACCCACGCCCGCCGCCGCCAGCAGCGAAAAGAGCGACGTGGAGCCGGTCGAAATGTGATCGGAAGCGACTGACAGGAGCGTCGGCCAGAAGCACGCCACGAACAGCCCGCCGAGGGCGAACAGGACATAGGCGGCGCTAACGGTGGGCACGAAGGTCAGGCCCAACGTCGCCGCGGCGCACAGCACCGCCGACACGATCATCAGGCGTACCGCCCCCAGCCGCGCCACCACACCCCCGCTGACGAACCGGCCGAGCGCCATGGCCGCCCCGTAGAAGGCCGTCATCCACGCGCCCCCCAGCGGCGAGGCGTTCAGCACCTTCTGGGCGAAGTTCGGCGCCCAGGAGGTCAGCCCGGCCTCGGCGCCGCCCCCCATCACCATCGCCACGATGAGCAGCCAGAACAGCGGCAGACGCAGGAAGCGGCGGACATCGGGGGTGGCCGTCACCGTGGGGCTCTCCGCAGTGGTCGCCCGGGGGTAGCGCCGGGTGTAGAACAGCCCCGCGCAGACCAGCGGCGGGACGACCCACAGCCAGAACGGCAGGCGCCAGGAGTGCCCGGTTTGCAGCAACTGCCCCGCCGTCAGCGCGCCGGTGACGAGGCCCACCGAGAAGATGCCGTTGATGATGTTGAGAGCCCGGGCCGAGCTGTGCGGGTGAAGCTGCGCCACCAGCGGGTTGACCAGCGCCTCGACGACGCCCTTGCCCAGGCCGGACAGCACCATCGCTGCCATCAGCGTGGCGTAGCCCCCGGCCAGGGCGCCCCAGGCCTGCGCCGCCCCGATGGCCGTCAGCCCCCAGAACAGGTAGCGCCGCTTGTAGCGGCCCTCGCCATAGCGGCCGACAATCAGCAGCGAGACGATGAGCGCGGCCATGCGCACCGAGACCAACAGCCCACGCGACTCGAGGTTGATGTGCAGTTCCTCGCCCAGCGTGTCGAGACACACCGGCAGCACCGCCAACACGGCGCCGAACATGATCATGCACAGCACCGAGGCGCCCACCAGGCGCGTGTAGGCGACGGGCGGGTCAGGTGATGACACCGTGTTGGGCGAGGGGGTTCCCGGCATGGCACTACTCTCTCAGAAGCTCGCGTCAGACCGCTGGCGCGATGACCCGCGCATTATAGGCGACTTCCCCGGAGATGACGAGAACTTCCTTCCCGTGCTATACTCCTGCCTTCGGATCAGAACCTGTGAGGACAGCATGAAAGCCACCAACGCCTGCCTGCCCTGCATGATCGGGCAGGCCTACAACACCGCGAGCCGCTGCACGGCCGACGAGGCCCTGCAGCGCGCCATCCTGGACGAGACCTTGCGCCGCTACGTCGGCGTGTCGATGGACGAGTCGCCGGCCGTCCTGTCCCAGATCGCCTTCGAGACCTGCCGCGAACTCAGCGGCGTCCACGACCCGTACCTGGAGGACAAGCGGGCCTCCAATGTTGCGGCGATGAGACTGTACCCCGAGCTGCACCGACGGGTGGCCGAGGCCGCCGATCCGCTCCACGACGCCCTCGTCCTGGCGGTGGCCGGCAACATCATTGACCTGGCCATCGCCCAGGAGTACGACCTGCAAGACAGCATCGTCGCGCGCCTGCAGCACGGCTTCGACTACGCCGAAGTAGAGCCCTTCCGTGCCGCGGCCGCGCGTGCGGGGCGTATCCTGTACATCGCCGACAACGCCGGGGAGATCGTCTTCGACCGCCTGCTCATCGAGGTCCTCGGCCCCGACCGGATCACGCTGATGGTGCGGGGCGGGCCCATCGTGAACGATGTCCTGGCCGAAGACGTCGAGCAGGTCGGCCTGGCGGGCCTGGTGCGGGTGGTGGACACCGGCTGCAACTACTTCGGCCTGCCCTGGGAGTATGCCAGCGAGACAGCGCGCGAGGAGTTCCAGGCGGCCGACATGGTCATCTCCAAGGGCCATGCCAACTTCGAGACTGTGACCGAGTTGGGGCCGGAGGCGGACAAGGCGTGGTACCTGCTGAAGGTGAAGTGCGGTGAGGTAGCGCGGCAGATTGGCGTGACCGACGGGGACATCGTGCTGGTCTCCAACGAGACCATGCGGCGCAGGTGAACCGGCGAGCGGGGCGAATTCCCCGAGAGCCCTTCCATGTCACTCAGGGGAGCACCGATGGCCACCCGTCTGCAGCGCAACCAGGCCTTCCTGACGAACCTGTACCGGCGTGGCCCCTTCGCGGGCCACGCCTTCGTGTTCACGTCGCCGCCGCGCCCGCCCATCTGGGAGGCCGGTGACTACACCACCGATGGCCGCCCGATGCGGGATTGGCTGCCGTGGGTCGTCGAGCCCTACCTCAAGTGGCTGGAGCTGTCCGAGCAGGTTCAGGACGACGGTGTCCCTACCGTCGGCCTCATCACCGGCACCCACATCTACGCCCAGGCCTTCGGCTGCCGTGTCCACACCTACGCAGAGAGCAACCCCGCCGCCATGCCGCTGGTCCGCAACGCGGCGGAGGCCGACGCCCTCCCCGAGCCCGAAGTCTTCAGTTGCCCCAATCTCGTCCGCATCTTCGAGCTGGCCGCCCTGGCGCGGCAGGAGCTGGGCGCCGACGCCATCCTCGGCCCGCCCGACATGCAGACCGGCTTCGACACCGCCTGCCTGATCTGGGACAAGACCGACCTCTTCTGCGCCATGCACGACAACCCGGAGGCGGTCAAGCGCCTGGCGGGCAAGTGTGCGCGCCTGCTGCGCAACTTCATCCGGGAGTTCTACCGCGAGTTCCCCACCGCCGCCCTGGCGCACTGTCCCCAGACGTGGTCACCGCCGGAGCTGGGGCCATGGGTCAGCAATGACGAGTGCGGGATGATGAGTGTGGCGATGTTCGAGGAGTTCCTGCTGCCCGAGCTGATGGAGCTGTCTGAGACCTTCGGCGGGGTGGGGATGCACTGCTGCGCCGACGCCGACCACCAGTTCCCCTCGTTCCGTCGGGTCCCGAACTTCTACGCCTTCAACCGCTGCGTCACCCACCGGGGGCAGGGCTATGACGAGATGCTGCGGGTCCTGGGCGGCCCGGACGGACCGGTGTTCGTGCCCGGCGCCCTGGCGGATGAGCAGGTGAAGACGCTTCTGGAGCAGGCCCCCGAGGGTTCGCGCTTCATCTTCCACTGCCCGCACCAGGACGTGGCTGAGGCGCAGCGGTGGTTGGAGCGGATGCGGCAGTTCTCGCCCCGTACGGATTAGTCCGGGTCCCGCCCGGTCGCTTGCCGGAGCACTCCCAGCAGCTCGTTCCCGATGCGGTCGCGTGCTGCCACGCCGGAGCCTTCCCAGCGCGCCACGAGCTGCGGGCGGGTCTGGCTACCCCGGAACAGCGCCCAGCCGTGCTCCATCTCCACCCGCGCCCCGTCCGTCTCGTTGATCTCGTAGCGGGTGCGGTAGTACCCCTTCGCCTGCTCGACGTAGCCCTCAATCTGCTCGGGGTTGGTGCCGTCGGGCCACGTGTAGCGCACCTCGGGCGAAGGAATCCACTCATCCATGAGCGGGTGGACCAGGTCGTGCAGCGAATGATCCAGGCGCGAGAGGCTGCCGATGAGTCGCGCTGCCCCGAAGCTCGCGTCATCGAACTTGATGTAGGGGTCCGCGAAGTAGCAGTGGCCGGTGGTCTCGAAGCCCGCGGCGGCGTTCGTCTCAGCCATGCGCTTGAGGATGAACGGGTAGCCGCAGGCGGCCATCTCCAGCTTGCCCCCATGCTGCGCCACGAACTCGATGATGGCGCGCGAGCAGCGCACCTCGCTGACCACCGTTGCCGGCCCGGCGCGGAGCACGTCCTCGCAGATGGGCACCATGTACAGGTCCGGCATGAGGAACTGTCCGGTGTGGTCAATGACGGCGATGCGGTCACCGTCGGCGTCAATGGCCACGCCGATCTCCGCGCCAGTGGCCAGCACGCGCTGCCGCAGTACCTCGATGTGGCTGGGCACCAGCGGATCGGGCGACCGGTGGGGGAAGAGGCCATTGGGCTCGGGGTAGAGCACCTCCACCTCGCAGCCCAGGTCGCCCAGGATCTGCGGTGCGGCCAGCGCCCCGCAGCCGTTGCCGGCATCCAGCACGACCTTCATCGGTCGCGCCAGGCTGAGCTGCCGGTGGGTGACCTCGAAGTACTCCGGCCATACGTCGCGCCGCTGGTACATCCCGGCGCCCGTGGCGAAGTCGCCCCGCCGCGCCTCCCGGTATAGCTCCTCGAGCTGCTCGCCATAGAACGGACCGTCGCCCCAGCGCAGCTTCATGCCGTTGTAGTGCGGCGGGTTGTGCGAGGCGGTGATGCCCAGGCCACCGTGGGCGCCCCACTGGCCAATGGCGAAGTACACCACCGGCGTGGGGCACTCCCCGATGTCTATGACATCGCAACCCGTGGCGCGCAGGGCCTCCATCGCCACCGCCGCGAACTCCTGCGAGCTGGCCCGCAGGTCCCGCCCGACGACCAGCAGCGGCCGGTCGTACTGGTGGCGGAACCGCGTGCCGAACGCCGAAGCGATCAGCCGCACGCTGTCGGGCGTGAGTTGGTCGCCGACAGTACCGCGGATGTCGTAGGCATGGAAGATGTTGGGGTCGAGGCTGTGCTCCATTCCGTGTGCTCCAAGCAGGGCTAGAAGAACCTCTTGACGAGGCTAAGCGCCCCCTGCTTCCAGGGGACGCGGTGGGATACGCCAGACTTGTGGATGAACTGCTCGCGGTGGTCCACATACCACTGGTAGTTGCGGATCAGTGCCTGCTCGTTGGAGAACTGGGGCGCGAAGCCCAGCTTCCGCTGTGCTTTCTCAGTTGAGACGAAGGACTCCTTATCCACCGTCTCATAGATCCACTTGTATAGCGGCGACAGCTTCAGCTTCTCCAGTAGCCGCAGCATGGCCACCGCCGGGCCGGCCGGGAGGCACTTGATGCGCTTGCCGTGGCCGGCGTAGTCGAGCACGGCCTGGAAGTCATCGCGCAACCCGCGGTACTCCGCCGCCCCGATGTTGTAGGTGTCGTTGGCCACGTCCTCCGGCAGCGTGAGGCACAGGTAGATCGCCTGGCAGAGGTCCTCCACATCGAGGAACTGGTAGAGGTTCTGGCCGCTGCCCAGCATCGGGAAGCCGTGGCCCTCGTAGGCCCACTCGTAGAACATGGCGAACACGCCGAGGCGCTCGGGGCCGACGAACGACTTCGGGCGAATGATCGGCACGCACAGGCCCTGCTCACGCAGCTTGAGGGCCTCCTGTTCGGCCAGCACCTTCGCCTCGCCGTACGGCCCCACGCCCTCCTGGCGGTCGTCCTCGTAGAGGGGATGGTGGTCGGGCACCCCGTACACCGCTGTCGAGGAGATGTGAACGACGCGCTTGATCCCGGCGGCGGCCGCCGTTTCCAGCACATTGCGCGTGCCCACGACATCGGTGGTATAGATGTCGTCGGGCTTGTACAGCGGCAGGGCGGCGGCGCAGTGGACGACCAGGTCCACACCCCCCATGGCGGTCACCAGGTCCTCACGGTCGCGGATGTCGGCGGTCACGAGGCGCACGCGGGGGTCGTCGCGCTCGGGGTAGTCGAAGTCCGCTACATCCACCGACACGGCGCGGTAGCCCCGCTCCAGCAGGTAGCGGATGAGGTTGATGCCCAGGAAGCCGGCGCCGCCGGTGACCAGCACCGTCGGCGCTGTCTGGGGGGTCGAGTTGTCTGCAGTCGTCACCGAGGGCGTCAAGCTGGGGCTACCTCACAGGCTCGGTTCGGGCATAGCGGCTGTAGCAGGCGCCGGCTACACGCCGGCCCGGTCAAACACGTCCTTGAGCATCCCGCCGGCGAGCTTCACGGCCTCGGCCTTGTCCTCCATCGCGTTCAGCTTCGCGCTGAAGGGCTCCGGCGTGACGGGGCCGTCGTAGCCGATCTCCTGCAGGACTTGCAGGAAGCCGGTCAGGTCAATGACGCCGGTCTCACCCGGTAAGGCGCGCACGTTGTCCACGTACTCGTCCATGGTGAGCCCGGGCGGGGCGTCGTTGATGTGCACATAGACCACGTTCGCGTTCGTCATCTTGCGCAGGTCGTCGAGCGTGCCGCCGGAGGTGTGCCAGTGCCACGCGTCCAGGAGCAGCCCGACGTTGGGTCCGATCTGCGCGCACAGCTCCAGCATCTTCCAGGCCGAGTGGATGAACTCGTACTGCTTGCCGACAAAGAGCGTGCGCGGGCCGAGGAACTCCAGCCCCATGCGCACCCCGTAGTCCGCCGTGATCTCGGCCATCGGCTTAAGGCGGTCAACGTGGAACTGCCAGTTCTCGTCCCAGTCGCGCGTGTCGTTCCACGATGGCACCCAGGTCGCGGCACGGGTGCCACCGAGTTGCTGGGCCAGCGTGCAGAAGCCGGGCAGCTTCTCCAGGTCCGCGCGCCAGTCGTCCTCGCTGCCCATCCACCGCACCGGCCAGCCGATGCCGCCCATGGCCAGGCCATTGTCGGCGAACAGGGCCTTCACGTGGTCGGCGCCGCGGTGCTCCGCCAGCGGGCCCGCCTCTCCCATGGGCACGTCAATCCCCTGGAAGCCGCCCAGCTTGGCGTACTCGATCGCCTTGGCAAAATCGGCCGGGACCCCGATGGCCCCACAGTTCAGGTTGCGGAACATGAGTCACCTTCCCCAAGCGGTATCTACTGAGGTCTGGGTATGTAACGACACACCCAGGCGGCGGGTGCCGCGTCGTGTGCGGGGGGGCCCGCCGCCGGG
>JAJFUB010000039.1 GCA_021372615.1 bacterium
TGGCGCTGAAGATCATGTCCACGTAGGCGTCGAACGGCACGCCCCGCGGGGCGCTACCAGAGATCACGACCATCTGCGCATGGGGCAGCAGGCGGCTCCACTGCTGCCGCAGGTGGGCCAGCTCCGCAGGTGAAACCAGCGGCCCCACCTCGTCAAGCTGCGTCTGCGAGCGCGTCGCCTCGTCTACGATGTTCAGACAGATGCGCGAGTCCTCGGCGATGCGCACGAACTCCGTGCGGATCCCGTCGGCCTTGAGCATGCTGGTCAGCGCCGCGCCGATGTGTCCTCCGGCAAATCCGGTGATGATGACGTCGTTCCCGAACTGCCGCAGGACCCGCGCGACATTCACGCCCTTGCCACCCGGCAGCACCCGGAAGCGCCGCGGCTGGTGGTACATCCCCACGGCGAAGTTCGAGACCAGGTAGGTCCGGTCCAGTCCGGCATTGGCAGACAGCACGAGAATCACGACAGTCGTCACCTTGCGGTGGGGCGGGGCGTCAGCCCAGTGACACCCCGCCCCGGTGTTCCGTCCTAGTTGAGCAACTCGCCCATGCGCCGCAGCGCCTCCTGGATGTTCTCCACGGAGTTGGCGTACGACAGGCGCAGGTGGCCGTCCCCGTATTCGCCGAAGGCGGTGCCGGACAGGACCGCCACACCGGCCTCTTCGAGGATCTTCTTGGCCAGCGTGCGCGAGTCAATGCCGGTGCCGGTGATCTGCGGGAACACGTAGAACGCGCCCTTGGGCCGCAGGCACTCGAAGCCCTTGATCTGGTTCAGGCCGTCCACGATCACGTCGCGGCGCCGCTTGAACTCCGCCACCATCTTCACGCACTCGTCCTTGGGGCCCTGCAGAGCCGCGATCCCCGCGCGCTGCACGAATACGGTCGTGCAGGAGTTGCAGTTCGTCTCCAGCTTGCCGATGGCGTCGGCGACTTCCTTGGGGCACACGCCGTAGCCCAGGCGCCAGCCGGTCATCGCGAAGCTCTTGGAGAAGCAGTCCAGGAGGATCGTCCGCTCCTTCATGCCCGGCAGAGCCGCGATGCTGTGGTGGGTGCCCTCATAGAGCACCGCCTCGTACGGCTCATCACTCATGACGATGATGTCGTTCTTGATGGCGACCTCGGCGATGGCCTCCAGGTCCTCCATCTCCAGCACGCCGCCGGTGGGGTTCTGCGGCGAGTTGATGATGATCATGCGGGTCTTGGGCGTCACCAGCGAGATCAGTTCCTGCGGGTCGAGGCGGAAGTCGTTCTTCTGCCGCAGGGCGATCGGCACGGGCTTGGCGCCCACGAAGTTGATCATGGACTCATAGATCGGGAATCCGGGGTTCGGGTAGATGACTTCCTCGCCCTCGTCCACGCAGGCCGTGATGCCCCAGTAGATGATGGGCTTAGCGCCCGGGACGATGACGACTTCCTCGGGTGCGACCGGGAACCCGCGGGAGGTGCTGATGTGCTCGGCTACGACCTCGCGTAGCTCGGGATCGCCCGCCGACGGGCCGTAGCCCGTCACGCCATCGGCCAGCGCCTTGCAGGCCGCGTCCTTGATGTGCTGGGGGGTATCGAAGTCGGGCTGGCCGATCTCGAGGTGGACGATGCTCCTACCTTCGCGTTCCAGTTGCTTCGCGCGCGCCAGGACCTCAAACGCGGTCTCGGTGCCGAGCCGCTCCATTCGCTTTGCCAGATGCATGGGTGGTTCCTTTCTGTAGGGCGGGGGCTTGTACCCCGCCGGTCACGGAGGCTTCTGTGCGGTCTGGGCGGGGCACGAGCCCTCGCCCTTCAGCATGCCCGGGCAGTTACCCGGGCCGACTAGAGCCGCCCTGATGGCATCCTCGGCGCAGCAATGGGGTGCGGAAACCTATCATAGTGTCTCCGGCGGGTTGAGCGCCGCCTGTGCGACCTCGCGGTAGGTGACAAACCGCACCGGCTCGTGCTTGCGCTGCGCGTACTCGATCAGCGCCGCCAGCGCGGCCAGTTCCGGGTCGTGCCGCGAATGGGTATCAGGATGGAGGGCCAGTGCGTACACCAAACCCCCCATATCATACGCGAAATCGAGGCAGTCGTGCAAATGCTTGATCCACCCGCGCAGGTCCCGCCCCTGGCTGTCGAACCAGTGCCGGTCGGAATACCCGCTGAGGGGGATCTCCAGCAGCCCGCTCTCGTATCGGCGGGGCTGCATGTGCTTCATCATCATGTATGCGTTCTTGTCGGCGACCACGTCGTACTTGCCGGTCGGAGCCTTCGTGGCGTAGTGGCTGCTGACGAAGCGCAGCCCAGTTGCCAGGAGCATCTCCTGCACGTCCCCGCGGCCGTGTAGCCCGTCGCGGTAGCCGCCCGGCCCCCTCAGCCCCAGCGGAGCGAACCCGAGCACCTCCGCGAACACTTCGTTCGTCTCCTCGACCTCGCGCCACACCGCCCCGGCATCGTCTGCCAACAGCGACAGGTGGCTGTACGTATGCTGGTCCAGGGCATGACCGCGCGCGGCAAGGTCCCGCCACACCTCCGCCGGGTCCTCAAGGCTCTGCCCCAGGACGAAGTACTGCAGACGGAAGTCTGCCGCTTCGGCCAGGGCCGCCAGGTCCAGCATGTACTGCAGCACCCGGTCATCCAGGTGCCCGTGCGTGACGCCGGTCGGGTTGGTATCGGCGTACTCCCCGATCATCTCACAATCCCAGCCGACCGCCACCACGCACCGAGCGTCGCCGAAGAGAGTCACTTCCCGCACTCCAGAAGATACGCCACGGCAGCCGGGGAGACCGGCTGCCATGGCTCGTAGTCGTGTTTGCCCCGCCAGGCCCATTATGCCAGCTTGCGGGCCCGGTGGCAAGGCGCGTGCGGAGGCCTAGGCCAGCAGATCGGCCGGGTTGACCGCCGCCCCGTCCTGTTCGGCGGACTTGGCAACCGCGACCGACACGGCCAGCGACTTGGCGGCGTCCTCGTAGTCCGAGAACGCCAGCGAGCGGTCGCCCTGGCAGGCTGCGACGAAGGCCTTGTCCTCGCCCGTGTAGCCGTCAGCCTGCATGGCGTACTCGCCGCCGCCGTCGGCACAGCCCCGGCCCGCCCACGACAGGTTGTGCCCCGCCACCTGTAGCGTGAACTCGTGGGCCATGACGCGCAGGGAACTCTGCCCCCAGCCGGCTACGATCGAGGTGTTCGAGATGTTCCCGATGGCGCCGCTGGCGAAGCGCAGGTTGGCCGACGCCGCGTCCGCGATGTCGTAGTTCTCCAGCACTTCGTGCATCACCCGGCGCGTCTCGAACCCGCTCACTTCGACGACGTCGCCGCACAGGTACCGGGCCATGTCCACGATGTGCGTGGTCTGCTCGACGAACTGCCCACCCGACTGGGCCTGGACGCGCCACCACGGCGCGCCCGGTGTGCCGCCCCAGAAGTTGCCGAAGACCAGGCCGATGCGCTTGTCGGCCAGCATCTCCTTGGCCTTCATCACATGGTCATCCCAGCGGTACTTGTAGGCCACGACGGTGGCCACGCCGGCACGCTTGATAGCGGACAGGATCGGCTTGGCCATCTCCATGTCAATGGCTACCGGCTTCTCGATCAGCATGGGCAGGCCGAGGTCACAGCAGGCGAACTCGATGTCGCCATGCGCGAACGGGGGCACACAGATGACGACCCCGTCCAGCTTGACCTTGTCGAGCAGCTTGCGGTAGTCGTCGAAGGCTTCCCCGCCGAAGTCGGCGGCGGCTTTCTGCGCGCGATCGAGCGCGACATCGGCATAGCCGGCCATCTGCACCTCGGCCATCTCCGACAGGCGCTTCATGTGGCCCTGGGCGATACCGCCGGTGCCGATAAACCCGAGACGAATGGACATGTGAGAGTCACTCCCTCTGTGTGTCTATGACGAACAGGGGCTACTTCCCGCCCCCACGACGCTTCTCCTCCCGCAGCCACGCCAACACGCCGGTGAATTCCTGCGGCGCTGCCGCCTCCAGCGCCAACACCTTCCCCGTGGTGGGGTGTCGGAACGTGAGTCGCCCCGCGTGCAACCCCTGGCCCGGCAGGGCCGCGAGCAGCGCCAGCAACTCGGCCGGCTCCTCTGTGTCCCGCACCGGGTCGCCATACACCGGGTCGCGCATGATCGGGCAGCCCAGATGCTGCATGTGCACGCGGATCTGGTGGGTGCGCCCGGTCTCCAGCACGCAGGCCACGAGCGCCGCCTGCCGCCGCCGCGGACGCTCCCCCGCCCCCTCAGTCCACGACCAGGCGAAGCTCTCGACGCTGCGGTAGTGGGTGATGGCCTCGCGCCCTCTGCCCCACTCCTGCACCGCCATCATCGTCCGATGCTGCGGATGACGCCCGAAGCCGGTCCGGACCGTGCCCTCCGCGGGCTCCGGACGCCCCCAGACCAGGGCCTGGTACTCCCGCCGCGCCTCGTGAGCCTCCACCTGCCGGGCGAGTTCCGCGTGCGCCTGCTCGGTCTTGGCCACGAGCAGTAGCCCCGAGGTATGCCGATCGAGCCGGTGGACGATCCCCGGGCGGATGTCACCGCTGCCGGCACTCAGGCGACAGTGCGCCAGCAGGGCGTTCACGAGCGTCCCGTCCCCGTGGCCCCGCGCCGGATGGACGACCATCTTGGCGGGCTTGTTGACCACCAGCAGATGCTCGTCTTCGTATGCGATGTCCAGGGGGATGCTCTCGGGCTGGGGTGCGTAGGGCCGTGGCGTTGTGGGAGGGGTCACCGACCCCGACGGGTCGCGGTCGGTGACCGCTCCCACAACAATGGTCTGCCCGGCGGCAGGCTTGTCCGAGGCCCGCACGGGCGCGCCGTCTGTCAGGACCAACCCGTCCTTGATGAGCCGCTGGAGGGCGCTGCGAGTCATGTCCGGCAGCAGTTGCGCCAGCACACGGTCCAGCCGTTGTCCGGCCAGATCGCCTGGCACCACCAACTCGCGGGCGCGGTTCATGGTCGTGGTTTGCGGGGAGGCTTCTCGGCCGGCGGCTCGGCAGTCGCCACGTGGGGCTTGCGCCACGTCAGCGCCAGCACCAGCCCCGCCGCAGCGAAGATCAGGATGGAGGCCAACTGGCCTTCGGTCAGCGCCGGCAGACCGGGCATGGGCTTGCCTGTCGCCCCGGCGCGCGTGTACTCCACCAGGAAGCGGTAGATCGAGTAGAGCATCAGGTACGACAGGAACAGGTGGCCCGGCCGGGGGAGCTTCCCGCGCAACTTGAGCAAGATAGCGAAGATGGCGAGAGAGGACACAAAGGCGTAGAGCTGCGTCGGATGGACCGGAACGTGGGGCATGTCCCCGTACGGGAACTGCATCGCCCACGGCAGGTGGCACTCATGCCCGTGGCAGCAGCCGTTGAGGAAGCAGCCGATCCGTGTGATGGCATACCCCAGCGCGATGCCCGGCGCGGTGACATCGGTCAAGGCGGGAAACGACTTGTGCCGCCGGTGTGCAAAGAGCAGCCCGGCCAGCACGGCCCCCAGCAGCCCGCCGTGGAAGGACAGGCCCCCCTCCCAGACATTCAGCAGCTTGTCCGTGTGCCCGGCGTAGTGGCCCCAGTCCAGCGCCACAAACACCACGCGCGCCCCCAGGATCGCGCCGATCAGCGCATACAGCGACAGGTCCAGGCACTCCGCTGGGGCGATGACATCCCGGGCGCCCGAGCGGGCCATGTAGACCGTGCCCGCGGCGAAAGCCAGCACCAGCATGGTGCCCCACGCCTTGATCTTGACGGGACCGAAGTGATTGACGAGGAGGAACACGACCACGCCCACGGCCACTGCGGGCAGCAGGGCGACGAGGGCGCGCTGGACGGTGATCGGCTTGCCGTTGGCCCAGCGCCGTTCCCCCCACAGCCACGCCAGGACGAGGGCATAGGCGACGACAATGACCACCGGGAGCACCACCGGGCTCCACGGGCCTAGGGACAGCAGCTCCGGACGCACTAGGGGCCCTCCTCACCGACCACCGACTCGTCGGCCACCTCGGCACAGCTTGCGGGCTTGTGCAGGAACAGGCCATGCATCAGTAGCAGCAGCGCCCCGATCACCACGCAGGCATCGGCGAAGTTGAAGACCGGCCAGAAGCTGACATCAATGAAGTCCGTCACGCGCCCCACGCGGATGCGGTCCACCATGTTGCCCAGCGCCCCCCCGACCAGCAGCGCCAGGGACCAACCAACCACGCCGCTCTGGCGCGCGTAGCGGCTGCCCCACAGCAGGAGGAGCACGATGCACGCGGCCGCCAGCAGGGGCAACGCCCGGCCCCCGTCGGCCCACAGACCGAAGGCGATGCCGGTGTTGTCCGTGTGCCTGATCTTCACGAACGAACACACACGGATGAACTCCCCCCGCTGCAGATGCGAAATCACCAACCACTTGGTGAGCTGGTCAATCCCCACCACAACGCCGGCCAAGACGACCAGGAGCCAGCCCGGCAGCCGCCCCTGGCTACCCCCCTCACTGTCTTGCTCGCCGTTCAGGCAGCTCATTAGCCCGCCAGACGCTTGCGGCAGTCAGCGCACATCGCAGCCCAGGGCAGGAAATCCAGGCGCGCTTTGGCTATGTTCTTGCCGCACGAATCGCACTGTCCGTACGTGCCCTTGTCCATCTTCCCCAGCGCATGCTCGACGTAGGCCAGCATGTCGCGGAAGTTCTCCCCGATGGCCATGGCCTGCGTGCGCTCGAGGGTATCGGAGGCCGCGTCGCCGCCGGGCTCGTCGAAGTCCTCGGCGGAGATCTGCGAGTCCAGACGATCGCGGCCGGCAGTGCGGTCCTCGATGCGGCGGATCTGGTCGAGCAGACGCTCGCGTTCGGCCTCCAGAGCTTCACGGTACTTCTTGGTGTCCAGCTTACGTTTCTGAGCCACGGAGAAGTCCTCCTGTTGTGTTGCATGCGGCAGGTCCGCGGGTGATATTACGTTGTCAGCGCCCGCACGTTCGCCGCGCAGCGGGCGCACAGCGTCGGGTGGTCGGCGTCCTCGCCCACCGAGGGCAGGAGCATCCAGCAGCGCTCGCACTTGGGGTCGCTGCTCCGCTGCACGGCCACAGCCACGCCGCCGTCGTCGGTCACGTCGGCCGGCTTCTCGGCCATCGCGTGCAGGCGCACGAGAGACACGCCCAGGTGCTGCGCCAGCGGGCGGTCGAACCGCTGCAGGCCCGCGAGTGCACCCTCCTCGGCATACACGTCGGCGACGGCCTCGCGCGGGTTCTCGCAGACCCCTGCCTGCTTGGCCGCCTCCAGCGCCCGGAACATGGCGTCGCGCGTCGCCGAGTATGCCGACCAGACCTCCGCGTCGGGCTCGCCGGGGTCCATCGCCGAGGCGTCGGGCCAGTCGGCCAGTTGCACCGAGCACGGGAGCCGCGGGTCAATCTTCCGGCAGTGCTGCCAGACTTCCTCGGAGGTGAAGGTGAGCACCGGGGCGATGAGCCTGGTGAGCACCAGCAGCACATCCCACAGCGTGCTCTGCGTGTCGCGGCGCAGCTTGAAGTTCGGCTGCTCGGTATACAGCGTGTCCTTGACGGCCTCGAAGTACTCCGAGCTGAGTTCGTTCACGCAGAAGGCATGCACGCGGTGGTAGAACAGGTGCAGGTCCCAGGTGTCGAAGGCCTCGGTGACTTCCTGAGTGTACTTCACCAGGGCCCGGATGGCCCACCAGTCGGCCTGGCTGCGCTCGCGCAGGGGCACATAGTCGGTCGCCGGGTCGAAGTCGCCCAGGTTCTGCAGCATGAATCGGCAGGTGAAGCGGATCTTCTTGTAGGCGTCCGCTACCTGCTCGTAGATGCTCTCGGCCGCATACATCTTGCGCCGGAAGTCCGCGTACGTGAACCACATGCGCAGCACGTCGGCGCCGTACGTGTCATAGATCTCCCGGGGATCAATGATGTTCCCCTTGCTCTTGGACAGCTTGTGCCCGGTCTCGTCCACAAAGAAAGCGTGGCCGACGACCGTCTTGAAGGGCGCCGGGCGCCCCAGCGCCACCGCCGCCCACAGCGAGGTCTGGAACCAGCACTGGTACTGGTCGTCGCCCTCAAGGTACAGATCCGCCGGGTTGGTGAGTTCGGGGTACGTGTCCAGCACGCAGTAGTGCGTGACCCCCGAGTCGAACCACACCGACATGATGTCCGGCTCTTTGACCAGGTTCGCCCCGCCGCACTTGCCGCAGACGGTTCCCGGGGGCAGCAGGTCCGCCGGGTCGCGCTCGAACCACACATCCGCCCCGTGCTCGGCGACCAGGTCGCGCACGAAGTTCGTGCTCCCCTCGGTCAGCAGCGTCTCGCCACAGTCGGCACAGTAGAACACCGGGATCGGCACGCCCCACACGCGCTGGCGCGAGATGCACCAGTCCGGCCGCGCCTGCACCATGCCGGCGATGCGGCTCTCGCCCCACGCCGGCACCCATTTGGCCTTGCCGATCTCGTCCAGCGCCGCCTGCCGCACGGCGTCAATGTCCATGAACCACTGCTTGGTGGCGCGGTAGATGACCGGCAGGTGGCAGCGCCAGCAGTGGGGATACTCGTGAGCGATGGTCCCGGCGCTCAGCAGCGCCCCGGCTTGCTCCAGCAGCGTGATGACTGTGCCGTTGGCCTGGTCCACGACCTTGCCTTCGAGGGCCTCCCCCGCCTCAGCGGTGAAGCGCCCCAGGTCGTCCACCGGGCTGATGACCGGCAGGTCATACCGCAGCGCCGTCTCGAAGTCCTCCAGCCCATGCCCCGGAGCGGTGTGCACCAGGCCCGTGCCCGACTCCATCTCGACATACTCGGCCAGCACGAACGGCGACGGGCGGCCGTACAGCGGGTGCACCGCCACCAGGCCCTCCAGGTCCGCCCCCGGACGGGTCGCCAGGACCTCCAGTTCGCCCAGGCCGCAGTCCGCCGCGGTTCTGGCCGCCAGGGCCTGCGCCAGGATGAAGTAGCGATCCCCCGACCGGGCCAGCACGTACGTGTCCCGGGGGCTGAGCGCCGTGGCCGTGTTGCCCGGCAGCGTCCATGGCGTCGTGGTCCAGATGACGGCCTCGGCGGTCGCCCCGGCGGGCAGCTCGGGGAACACTCGCCCCGCCTCCGGCACCTTGAAGGTCACGTAGATCGAGGGGCTATCCTTGGTCGCGTACTCGATCTCGTCCTCGGCCAGGGCCGTCTCGCAGGTGTAGCACCAGTAGACCGGCCGCTCGCGCCGGTACACCAGGCCGCGCAGCGCGATCTTGGCGAAGGCCTCGATCTGCCGGGCCTGGTACTGCGGCTTGAGCGTCAGGTACGGGTTCTCCCAGTCGCCGCGCACGCCCAGCCGCTTGAACTGCTCGCGCTGCAGGTCCACGTAGCGCAGGGCCAGCTCGCGGCACTTGGCGCGCCACTGCAGCGGCGGGAGGCTGTGGCGGTCAATGTCGTACTCGCGCGCGACGCTCTGCTCGGTCGGCAGGCCCTGGGTGTCCCAGCCGGGCACGTACGGGCAGTCGTAGCCGCGCATCGTCTTGTACTTGATGGTGATGTCTTTGAGGATCTTGTTGAGCGCCTGCCCCAGGTGGATGTTCCCGTTGGCGTAGGGCGGGCCGTCGTGCAGGACGTACTTCGGCGCGCCCTGGCGGTTCTCTCGCACCAGGCGGTAGATGTCCCACTCGTTCCACAGCTTGAGAATCTCGGGCTCGCGCCGGGGCAGGTTCCCCTTGAGTGGGAAGTCGGTCTGCAGCAAGTTGAGCGTCTTGCGGTAATCCATGGGTGGCTCGCCGAATGCCGAAGTCCAGTTACGGAGCAAGCCCGGGGACCGCACCGGGATTGCCAACAGGCGCTGGTTGCGTGCGGCCCTTCCGACAGCCCGACCCCTTCGCCCGAACGGACCGGGCAATGACGCGCGGGGGGCTGCCGTCCCGCGCGTACAAACGGAATGAAGCGCCGCACTATGGCAGCGCCCAGTCAGTCGGGTATGTTACCCCATGACTCATACGGAGTCAAGGATACGGCCGAGGTTCTCCGTCAAACATCGAACACAATGGTGACGCTCGAAGTACCCTCGGAACGCTGAATCTGCAGCCCGTGCCGCGTCACGGCCTTCAGGAGCGCCCGCAAAGCGGGCTCCGCCTGGGCCCTCGGCACGACCCCGACCTGCAGCTTCGCCCCCTCCGCATCAGCCGCCACGACCCGCACGGTTACCGGCGCCAGCCCCTCATCCTCCAGCAGGTACAGCAGCTCCCGGAGGGCGTGGTGCAAGACCAGTTCAGCCCCTTCTGCGGCGACCGACACTCCGACTTCGTGCTCCGCCGCCGGCGGCCGCCCGCCGTACAGCAGGGCCACCATCCCCGCCGCCGCGTTCTCGATGAGCTCGCGCAGGTCCTGCCCGCTGGCGCGGATCGCCTGGTCGGCCGTGTGATCCAGTATCTCGTAGCGCATCGGGCGTCTCGTAGTGGCGCGATTGATCGCGCCCAGCGACGGCCACGGCGCGATGAATCGCGCCACTACGCGGCCTACAGGATCTCCAGCGCCTTGGCGGCGATATGCTCGCCCGTCAGGCCGAAGAACTTCATCAGTTCCCACGGCTGCCCGGACTCGCCGAAGGTGTCCTGGACGCCAACCATGCGGAGCTTGACCGGCCGCGCCACATCGCCCTGGGCGATGACGCCGGCAACGAGGTTGCCGAAGCCGCCGACCTGGTGCTCCTCGGCGGTGACGATGATCCCGCAGTCGTTGGCTGCCGCCAGGATCGCAGCCCGGTCAATTGGCTTGACCGTGTGCACGTTGACGATGCGGGTCTCGATCCCCCGCTCCTCCTTGAGGATGTAGGCCGCGCGCATGGCCTCAGGCACCATCGGACCGCAGGCGATGATCGCAAGGGCCTCGTTTTCGGCCTTGTAGTCTGAGGCCAGGACCGTCTCAAAGGCGTCGGCGAAGTTCTCCTGCGCCCCGCGGAAGCGGATGACGTTCGCCTGGCCGTACTCGAACGGTGTGCCGTCGTTGGTGACCAGCGGCGTGGCCTCACGGGCGAAACGCACGACGCCCGGTCCCGGGACCTCGGCGATGGCCAGCGTGGCCTTCTCGGCTTCCTTGGAGTCGCACGGCACGATCATGTGGAACCGGGGGATGCAGGTGACGACGCTGATCTCCTCCAGCGCCTGGTGGGTCGCCCCGTCAGGCCCCACCGAGATGCCGCCATGGGCGTCGGCGACTTTGACGTTGTAGTCGTTGTACGCGCAGGTCGTGCGGAGCTGGTCCCAGTTCCGGCCGGTGATGAACACGCCGTACGAGCCGATCCAGCCGATCTTGCCTTCCTTGGCGAACCCGGCAGCCACCACCGTCATGTTTTGTTCCTGGATGCCCATGCTGAAGAAGCGCTTGAGGCGCTCCTCGTCCGTAGTCTTGCCATCGGGCTTGAAGAAGTAGTCCATCCGGATGGAAGAGGTGATGTCGGCGCCAAAGCCCACCACATCGTCCCGGCCGCTGAGCTTGGCCGCGCCCCAGCCGAAGCCGTTGCGGGTGGCGTCCATCTTGCAGTGCATGTCGGCGGCCTTGTTCCACCAGTAGTCCCGGCCGAACTTCGGCATCATGCCATCTACCTTGGCATCCACGAAGGCCTGATACTTCTCGACGATGCCCATGAGCTGCGCGATGCGCTCCCGGGACATCTCCTCCTCGGCGTCGAGACAGTCCACGCAGGCAAAGATGGACTCGGCGCCCTCCTTGAGGCCGTCCTTGGGCGGCACGCCGTGATAGCCGCACACGTTCTCGCAGAAACCGACCCCTTTGCCCTTGATCGTGTGGGCGATGATGCAGGTGGGCTTGTCTTTGACCGTCTCGGCCCTGGCCAGGGCCTTGAGGATCTGCTCCATGTCGTGGCCGTCAATCTCCAGCACGTGCCAACCGAAGGCCTCAAACTTCTCCTTCACGGGCGCAACTTCCATGACCTCGGTCGTGGTCCCGTCAATCTGCAACTGGTTGCGGTCCACGATGGCGCACAGGTTATCCAGTTTGTAGTGGGCCGCCGCCATCGCCGTCTCCCACATCGAGCCCTCATCCAGCTCTCCGTCACCCAGAAGCGCGTAGACCCGGTAGCTCTTGCCGTCCAGCTTGGCGTTCATGGCACAGCCCTGCGCCACGCCGAAGCCCTGTCCCAGCGAGCCGGAGGACAACTCCACCCCCGGTACCTTGAACCGGTTCGGGTGCCCTTCGAAGCCCGACCCCAGCCGCCGCAGCAGCACGGTCTGCTCAATGCCGGACACGTTCTCGAGGCCCGGCACCGGCTCGCCGTTGAAGGTCACTTTGCGGTCGTCGAAGTACCCCGCGAAGGCCAGAGCCACGTACAGGGCCGGCGCCTTGTGGCCGGTGGACCAGAGGATTCGGTCGCGGTCAGGCCACTCCGGGTTGCGCGGGTCGTGCTTCGCGTGTTTGAGGTATAGGGCCGCGGCCACATCCATGATGGACAGCGTGCCACCGCTGTGCCCGGACCCGGCAGCGGTGATGGCCATCATGTTCCAGCAGCGCATCTGCCGAGCCTGGTCCGCCAGCTCGTCGAGCGAGAAGTCCCTCCGCGTACTTCCCGTCTGCGAATCGACAATCGCCATCTAAGTCACCCTCATCGAACAGTCTCGGCGGTCGCGTCGCACGGCGACAGCGCCGGAGCGGCTCGCGAACGGCGGCCGCAAATGTCAACTATTCCCCGCGAACTGAATTCCACCTGCAGAGGGGGAAAACTCCTCCCGCTCAGCGCTTCACCACCAGCAGCGCATTGGACACGGCCCGCTCGCCCCCATCGCTGGGGGAGTTGAGCAGCCGGCCGTTCACCACGATGGCGCTGGAGCCGCCGCCGTCGAGGTTCATGGCGGTCCGGGCCCCGAGCTTCGCCATCACCCCGGCCAGCTCGCGCAGCGTCATTCCCGGTTCCTCCACCGCGACCAGCAGCACCTCGCCCCCGGCCGTGAGGCCCACCGCAGACCGCGGGCGGCAACCGTTGGTCACGTCAGCCCGGAAGCGCTCGGCGTGGCCGTTGACCGCGATCTGCCCCTGCGACACCAGCAGCGGCCCGCCTCCGAGCGCCTCCCACAGGTCCGGCCACCGCGGCGTCGTCTGCAGGCGCAGTTGCACTTTCGTGCCCTGTGCCACCCCGGCGAGCGTCTGCGCCCGCCGCCCGTTGCCGGACAGGACATAGCCCCCCTGCGGGATGGGCGCATCCACGTTCTGCGGGTAGACCGCGCTCACGAGACCATCGGCATTGACAGCCAGGCGCACCTTGTCGGGTGCCCCGACCACCAGTGGCCCCCAGCGCCCCGTGAAGGCAATGACCGACTCGTCGGTTACGTGGCCTTCATTGATGCGGTCCAGGGGCAGCATCCCGAGCCCCTCAAACAGCGCCTGACCGTCGAAGTCCACGTTGGCGATCTGGTACTTCCCATCGCGGGTGATGCCCAGCACCGCGCGGTTGAACAGCGGCGCCTTGATCCACTCGCCGTCAATCACGAGTAGCCCCAGCGGCGGCCCTTGCGAGGCGAAAAAGCCCCCATTGATGGCCGCGTAGGCCCCGTTGTCGGCCGCGATGCGGGACACCGTGCGCCGCCGCATGATGGTTGAGCCGGCCAGAGCCGGCCGGAGCGCCCACTTGCTCGTGGCCGGGTTGAAGCGGATCACGAACCCGCGCACCGGGCCCTTCGAGCCGGTGAACTGGCAGGCCTGCCAGATGTCGCCGGAGGTCGGGCGCACCGGGCGCGGCTTCTCCACCACCGGCGGGGGCGTGGGCGTCTCGCGCAACAGGTCCACGACGATGCGCGCCGGGTCGCCCAGGGTGAAGAACTGCGGCGGCTCGGGGCTCTCGTGGCTGATCGCGATGCGCAGGAAGCCCTTCTGCACCGACTCCGTGACCTGCGGCGCGAGCGCCTCCTCGAACTGGTGCAGGCGCAGGACCTCCGGCTGATCCGCCGCCACCGGCATCTCCAGCACGACCTTCCCGGGCTCCTGGTAGAGCCGGTAGCCAGCCGGAGCGGCGAGGTCGAACACAAACCGCACGCGGTCCTCGTGGGCGCCCTGGCGCACCTGCAGCAGGTTCGCGCACGGAGACTGAAGCGCCCACTTCTCCCCGTCGTGGGTCACCACCAGTTGCAGCGTCTGGCTCAACAGCGCCAGGGGCACGAAGAGCTGTTCGCCCCGCTGCAGCGGCGCCAGGGCGCTCTGCTCCTCACGGTCGTCGTGTCGGAGGGTGCGTTCCCCCGTGCGCACCAGCCACGTATGGTCGTAGTACGCCAGCCGCCAGAGGCCCTTCTCGACCTGCACCTGGACCCCCAGGTCGGTCGCCAGCACCTCGGTAGAGACGAACAGGCTGTCCTCGGCGACGAGGGCGGCCTGGGCGGTGTCGGTCGGCCGCCCGTTGACGGTCAGCGTCACGCCTTCGGTGCCCGTCTGGGCCATGCCCAACGCTGGCAGCAGCATGAGGAGTACGGCTATGAGGGTGTGCGGAGATGGCTTCATGTGCGATAGAAGGGCGCCGCGGGGCGCGCCGCTACTCGATGACCTCGACGCTCAGGGTGTTGGTGCTGCCGGGCTGACCCATGGGCACCCCGGCGGTGAAGACCACACGGTCGCCCGCCGCCACGAGCCCCAGGCGCTTCAACTCCTGCCCTGTCTGTGCAATCATCTCTTCGGCGTCCTCGGCGTCGGGCACGACCACAGGCAGCACGCCCCAGTAGAGGCTGCAGCGCCGGGCCGTCGGGGCCAGCGGCGTGCACGCCAGGATGGGCACTCCGGGCCGCCGCTTGGACGCCATGCGAGCCGTCGAGCCGGACTCGGTGAAGGCGATGACCGCCCGGGCGTCCACGTGGGTCGCCACGTCCACCGCCGCCCGGCTGATGGCCTCGGCGATGGTCAGATCCTGTGCCTGTCCGCCCACGGCCTCGCGCGGGCCCAGACGGCGTTGCTCCTGCTCCGCGGCGGCGGCGATCCGCCGCATCATCGCCACGGTCTCGACGGGGTACTTCCCCACGGCCGTTTCCGCCGAGAGCATCACGGCGTCCGACCCGTCGAAAATCGCGTTGGCCACGTCTGAGGCCTCCGCACGGGTAGGCTGCGGGTTGTCGCGCATGGACTCGAGCATCTGGGTGGCCGTGATGACTGGCTTGTTCTGCAGGGCGCACTCCGCGATGATGCGCTTCTGCCAGACCGGGACTTCCTCGGGCGACAGTTCGACCGCCAGGTCACCACGGGCGACCATGATCGCGTCGGCCGCGGCGACGACCTCGGACAGATGTTCGAGCGCCTCTGGCTTCTCGAGCTTCGCGATGATGGGGACGGCCTCGCCGTTGCGCCGGCACAGGCCGCGCAACTCCAGCACATCCGCCGCCGAACGCACAAAGCTCAACGCCACGTAGTCCACGCCCAGTTCCAGCGCGAACGCCAGGTCGTCCCGGTCCTTCTCCGTGCACGACGGCGCGCTGACCTGCACGCCGGGCAGGTTGATCCCCTTGTGCTCCGAGAGCATCCCCCCGACCACGACCTCGCAGGTGACGTCGGTCTTCGTCTTGCTCTTGACCCGCAGTGCGAGGGTCCCATCGTCCAGGAGAATCCGGGCGCCGGGGGTCACGTCGTGGCAGAGGCCCTGGTACGTCGTCGAGACGCGGTCGGCGGTCCCCGGGCACGGCTCGGTGCTGATGACCAGCTCAGCGCCCGGGATCAGCCTCACCGGCTGACCGCCCTCCAGCTCTCCGACACGGATCTTGGGGCCCTGCAGGTCGGCGATGACACCCACGTGGCAGCCCAGTTCGTCGCTCGCCCGGCGCAGGCGCTGGAACCGCTCGGCATGCTCCTGGTGGGTGCCGTGCGAGAAGTTCAGACGCGCCACATCCATCCCCGCCGAGACCATGTCGCGCAGAACCTGCTCGTCAGCGGAACCGGGGCCGAGGGTGCAGATGATCTTCGTGGGGTTGAAGGTGACCAAACGGGGCTTCCTGTGTAGGGCGGGCTGCGTTTACAGTGCCGACAAGCTCTGCTATAATTCGATTGCCCGCCGACATGGTACCGAACGCGCCTGTGCCGTGTCAACCACGGGCGCCCATTTCGCCATGCGAGGTTGCACTCATGTCCGACGACCTGGATCTGGTAGCCCTCTGGCAGAAGGTGAACGTCGAACTCCACAAGGGCGACATTGACCGCAGCCTCTGGGAAGCAGCCCAGGCGGCTGTCCCCCTGGCAGCAGACGAGGACACGCTTGTCCTGGGCCTGAAGCCCGGCGAGATGCGCCTCTCCGGGTACCTGACGACCCCCTCCAAGCGGACCCAGATCGTGGCGATCGTTCAGCGGCTCTGTGGGCGCCGTCTCGATCTCCAGGTCATTGAGGGCCAGTCGGCCGACGACTGGGAGAAGTACAAGCAGCGCCACGAAGCTCAAGCCGATCAGACGCTGGAGCGAGCGCATTTCCGCACCGAGCACAAGGGTGCTCTGGCCGTGTGGGAGGGCCTGGCCGCCGACTTGCACAGACTCTTCACCGAGACCCAGCAGCGCCGCTTCGCCGAGCAGTTGGCGCGCCTGCTCATCCGCGCCCTGCCGCTCCTGGCCGAGGCCGAAGAGAAGGCCCGCGAAGCAGAGCCCGAGGCCGAGCAGCTACATTTCACCCACCTGAACCGCTCGTTTGACAAGCTCTCGACATATACCGACATTCCGGCGCCCATCGTGGCGCTGGAATACATGCGCTACCGCAGCAGCCGCCAGAAGCGGCAGGGCTAGGTCGGCCCCCTCGCCTCCCCGAGCAGGGCGGGGCGCCCTCCTCCGCCCGCAACCTGACGGGGGATTTCCCATGCAGATTGCGTTCGGCAAGAACATACCCTATGACGGGTCACAACTGCGCACCGGGTGGATCGCGGAGACCTTCGGCGTCGCCGGCGATGCCATCGCCGTGTTCACCGGGGCCTGCGACGTCGCGCCCGAGCACATGCTGGACCTCGAGGACCTGGAAGCCGGCGAGAGCATCCGGGCCCGACACATGCTGCATTTCATTGTTGAGCACGCCGGGGTGGCGCTCCCGCTCATGGTCGCCCGGCAGCGCCTGTTGGCCAGTCTCGCCCGGGACGCCCTGGCACGACGGCGCAACGTCTCGGGCCTGGTTCGCCATGGCGACGACCTCTTCATCGGCCGGCGCAAGCTCTCTGTCTCCATCGCCGCCGCCTCCCCAGCCTCCGGGCTGATCCACTTCGCCATGAACGTGGACCCCGACGGGGCTCCGGTCCCGGCCATCGGCCTGCGTGAGATCGAGGTCAACGAGACCTCCCTCGGCCGCGTCATCGCCGAGGCCTATGTGGCGGAGATCGCCTCCTGCGACCACGCCGCCACGAAGGTGCGGCCGGCGCGATGAGCGCCTCCGCCCCCCTCGCCGAGATCTTCTCCTCCGTCCAGGGCGAAGGCCCCTATGTCGGCGTGCGGCAGGTGTTCGTGCGCTTGCGCGGCTGCGCCCTGACCTGCCGGTACTGCGACACACCCGCGGCCCGCACCACGGACGGTCCCTGCCGCATCGAGCGCCTGCCGGGAAGCAATCGCCACGTCGCGTGCCCTAACCCCATGGCGGTCGAGAGCGTCCTGGACGAGGTGCTGGCCTTCACGACAGCGACGGCGCATCACTCGGTCTCGATCACCGGGGGCGAGCCGCTCCTGCATCCGCATTTCGTCCGCGCCCTGGCCGATGGCCTCGCCGCCGCAGGGCTGCGCACGTACCTGGATACCGCCTGCTGCTACCCGGCGGCGATGGCAGAAGTCGCACCCGCCGTCGCCATCGTCGCGGCCGACTATAAGCTGCCCGAGACGATGCGTGAGCCCGTGGACTTCGCCGACTTCGCGGCCACCTGGCAGGCCATCTTGGGCGAGCGCTTCATCAAGATTGTCCTGACCGCCGACGTGCAGCCAGATCGCTTCGGCGAACACTGCGCCCAGCTGGCGGAGCTCGACCCGCAGGCGCAGGTGGTGCTCCAGCCGGCCACACGGCGCGGCGACGTGCGTCCTCCCGACCGCTCGGCACTGTTCGCCCTGGCCGCCGCGGCGGCGGTCGCCCTGCCGACCGTCCGGGTCATCCCGCAGTGCCACCGCCTGTTGGGCGTGAAGTAGCATGAGTGCAGTGGCGGCGCAACCGGGCGCAGTGGGTTTCACCACGACCATCCCGGTCGAGGTCCTGCTGGCCGCTGGGCGTCGCCCGGTGGACCTGAACAACCTGTTCATCACCTCGGCCGACCCGGCCGCCTACGTTCGCCGGGCCGAACTGGAGGGCTACCCGCGCACCGCCTGTGCGTGGATCAAGGGTCTCTACGGCATCCTGCGCGAGCGCGCCCTCGAGGAGGTTATCGTCGTCACCGAAGGGGACTGCAGCCAGACCCACGCCATGATGGAGACGCTGCAGCGTTACGGCGTGCGCCTCATCCCCTTCGCCTACCCATACGACCGTGACCCCGGGCGGCTCCGCCAGGAGATTGAGCGGTTGCTGGGCGCCTTCGGGGTCTCATGGCAGGAAGCCGAGAGCGTGCGGGAGGGATTGCGCGGCCTGCGGCGAAAGGTAGCCCTGCTGGACGAGTTGACCTGGCGGCAGGGAACCGTCAGCGGCTTTGAGAACCACATCTTCCAGGTATCGTGCAGTGACTTCGAGGGCGATCCTGTTGCCTTCGAGGCACGGCTGGATACCTTCCTGGCGCAGGCCCAGGCGCGCCCGGCCCGACAATGGCCGCTGCGGCTGGCTTTCCTGGGCGTCCCGCCCATCTACAGCGATCTTTACCAGTTTCTCGAAGACCATGGGGCGCTGGTGGTGTACAATGAGGTCCAGCGGCAGTTCACCATGGCCGACGCCGCAGACGCCAAGCTGCTGGAGCAGTACCGGCGGTACACATACCCGTATGACATCTTCGGCCGGCTGGCGGACATCAAGGGCCAACTGGCGCTGCGGCACGTAGATGGCGTCATCCACTACGTCCAGGCCTTCTGCTTCCGACAGATCCAGGACACGATCATGCGCCGGGAGTTGGACTGCCCCCTGCTGACGCTGGAGGGCGACGCGCCCGGCCCCCTGGACGGCCGCAACAAGCTCCGTCTGGAGGCGTTCCTGGAGACGTTGCAGGCCCGGCGGCAGGTGGAGCGCAGCGTTCCGTAGCCGCGTCGTTGATGCACAGATCGCGGTCGGTGACCGCTCCCACATACACGTCGCTGAAATCTGAGGTGAACATGATGACCAAGCACCTGAGCACCCTCGCAGTCGCGCTCCTGTTGGCCTCCGTCGCCCTCGCCCAGCAGCCGGCCACGCTGACCGGCACTATCACCTTCCGCAGCGGCGAGACGCTCAGCGGCGTCATCAAGGCCGCCGACCTGGGCATCATGGACGGCACGGGTGTGGGCACCGGCCTCAACGGCTTCGGGTCCATCAAGATCAATGTCAACGGCGTGAAGCAGACCATCCCGGCGACCAACATCGCCACCATTGAGGCCACCTGGGTGGACAAGAGCACGCCCGAGGAGCCCAGTTGGGAGATCAGTGAGCTGCGGGTCACCACCGCCGACGGCAAGGCGCTCGTCGGCAAGCCGGACTGGCACATGCATGCCACCAATGTCAGCGTGCAACTGGCCAGTGGCGAGACCAAGCGCGTCCACGCCTTCCCCCTCGGCGGCGCGGACTTCTCGCCCAATAACCTCATCGCCAAGATCCAGCTCGGGCCGGTGTCCACGGCGGCCACCGCCGCGACCGCAACGATAGCCCCGGCCCCGACGACGCCGGCTCCCACAGCGCCCGCACCGACCACTCCGGCACCGACGACCCCGGCGCCGACGACGCCCGCACCGACCACTCCTGCGCCCCCGACACCGGCGCCGACGACGCCCGCACCGACCACGCCGGCCCCGGCGGCTACCGTCGAGATCAACCCGACGCCTGCGCCGACCACCCCGGCCCCGACGACGCCCGCTCCGACCACTCCCGCGCCGACGGCGGTGGCCGCTGCCCCCGCCACGCCGGTGCCTGCCGGCACTGTCTCGGCGGTCGTCGCGGCCCAGGCGACCAAGGCCCGCCCCGGCGAGCCGATGGTCATCAAGGTCCCGATTGCCGGCACGAACAAGGTCGTCAACATCCTGCTGTATGTCAACATCACCGAGGAGGGCATCGAGGTCATGCCCCCGGCGCAGTAGCCGGTCGCCCCTCGGACGCTCCCATGGGTACCTCAGGCCCCGTGCCTGAGGTACCGTCTTCAGAGCCACTCGACTAGCAACGGAGAATGAGCTGCATGTCGCCCAAGGCACAACTCGCCGAACTACTCTCGCCGCCGCATCCGGTGGACATCGTCAGTGAAGAGGAACTGCTCGCCAAGCTCGAGCAGGGCCGCCCGCTGCGCATCAAGTACGGGGCCGACCCCAGCGCCCCGGACTTGCACCTGGGCCACAGCGTGCCCATGAGCCGCCTGCGCAAGTTTCAGGAACTCGGCCACACCATCGTCTTCATCATCGGCGACTTCACCGCGCGCATCGGCGACCCGTCGGGCAAGTCCAAGACCCGCCCGATGCTCAGCACCGAGCAGGTGGATGCCAACGCGAAGACCTACGCGGCCCAGGTCGGGCAGATCCTCGACATCAACCGCTGCGAACTGCACTACAACAGCGAGTGGCTCGACGCGATGACCGTGGCCGACGTGCTGCGGCTCATGTCCCACTACACCGTGGCCCGGATGCTGGAACGCGATGACTTCGCCAAGCGCCTGCAGGAAGAGGCGCCGATCTCCGTCGTCGAGCTCATGTACCCGCTGATGCAGGCGTACGACTCCGTGGCGATCAAGGCCGATGTGGAACTGGGGGGCACGGACCAACTGTTCAATTTCCTGGTGGGCCGCGACATCATGCGCGCCTACGGGCTGGAGCCGCAGGTCGTCATGACCTGGCCGCTGCTGGTGGGCACGGACGGCACCGACAAGATGAGCAAGTCGCTGGGCAACTACGTGGGCATCACCGACGCCCCCGGCGACATGTACGGCAAGATCATGTCCATCCCCGACAGCGCCATGCCGATGTACTACTGGCTGCTGCTGGAGCAGGCGCCCGAGGCCGTGGACGAGATGGAGGCCCACCTGAAGTCCGGCGCGCTGCACCCGCGCGAGGCCAAGGCCCATCTGGCGCACCGCCTGGTGGGCCGCTACCACGGCGCCGACGCCGCCGATGCCGCTGCCGTAGAGTTTGACCGCATCTTCGCCCAGGGCGCGTTGCCCAGCGACATGCCCGACATCGTCCTGCCGCGCGAGGCCTTCGAGGACGGTAACGTCGGCCTGATCCAGGTGCTCGTTACCGCCGGCTTCGCGGCCAGCAACGGCGAAGCCCGCCGCCTGATCCGCGGCAAGGGCGTCAAGGTGGACGGTGAGGTCGTGGACGACGAGATGGCTCGACTGGCGCTCAAGGGCGGGGAGACGGTGCAAGTGGGCAAGCGTCGCGTCGGGCGTGTAGTCATCGACTAGCGGTGTCTACTCGGACGCCGCAGGAGGCCGTGTGAGATGAGCGACAACCGCAACAGTCTGATGGACGCCGTGGGTGTGCTCGGGACCATGGCCGTGGGGGCCCTGATCGGGGCCGGCGTGGCGCTGCTCATGGCGCCCAAGTCCGGCGCCGAACTGCGCGAGGACCTCAAGGCCGGCGCCGAGAAGGTCAGCGAGGACCTCACCGAGGTCGGCCACAAGGCGAGCGAGAGTGTGCGCGCCCAGGTCGAGAAGCTCGGCCAGAAGGCCGAGGAACTCACCAAGAAGGCCACCGAACTCGGCGAGCGCCTGAGCAAGCAGCCCGGGACCGCCGGGGCCGCCGAGGCCACTGAAGAGGCGTAGGCCCCCCATCCCCCCGCCGAGGTGAGGGCAGTTGGTTTCTGCCTGCCGTCGGGCGCTTCTGGTAGCGCCCCTGATTCTCGCCATCGCGCTGGCGAACGGCTGTCGCCCTGCGTATGAGCGCCGGCCGTGGACGCTCGCCTTCCAGTATGGCGACACCGGCCAGCGTCTACCCACGATCGTCCCAATGGGTGGGCCGTTCTTCTATCGCGCGCTGCAGCCTGAGGGCGCCGCCCCTTCGCCGACGGGCACCCACATGCTCCTGGCCGCCCAGGGGGGCGAGCTGTGGCTCTGCGATGTGCTGGCGCGCCGCGACGCCTTCCGCCGTCTGGCCGAGAAGGGCGTAGCCGCCCAGTTCTGGCCCGATGTGTCCCCGTGGTCGCTCGATGGCCGCACGTTCGTCTATGTGCAGTCAGGCGACCTGTTCATCCGTCCCCTCGACGGCCAGCCGCGCCGCCTGACCACCACCGGTGATGTCTTCACCGCCGCCATCTCGCCCGACGGTAAGCAGGTCGCCTTCGGCCGACGCGATGCGCAGGATCAGGACCAGGGCCTCTGGCGGGTCCCTGCCGACGGTGGCGACCCGCAGCGACTCGTCGCCCCCACGAACGACATCTTCCACGCCTGCTGCCCGCACTGGTCGCCTGACGGCCAGTGGATCGCCTTCCTGCAGGCCTTCGAGGGTGGGGCGCTGGGAGTCGTGTCGGCGGACGGGCTGGACCTGCGCGCGGGGATCGAGGCCGCCTGGGAGCCCCTGCGCTGGCTCCCGGACAGCAAGACGCTTCTCTTCACGAAGATCGTCTACGGGGAGCCCGGCGACGGGGCGCACGCCTACAACGTGGACACGAAGAAGACCTCGCTGCTGACCGCCAGCGGCCGCAACACCACCTACGCCCTGTCCCCCGACGGCACGCGGGCGCTGGTCGCTTCCTGGCGCGAGGCCAGCGACGGCAAGGTCACGGACGGGAAGCTGGAGGTCGCCAGCGTAGCGACGGGCGCCATCGAGGGCCAGCCGGTGGCCCTGAGCGGCTCGGCGGCCAGTTGCCACTGGGCGCCCGATGGTCGGCAAGTCGCGGTGCTGGTGGACGATGCGAAGGGGAATGGCTCCGTGCTGTACGGCCGCGAAGGCCTTGCCGCTCTGCAGCAGGCGCCGGGGGCAGCTTCGGGCGTCATCGGCTGGGTTCGTCTCTGGCAGCCGCCGCGCCAGTGGTGGCGCTTCTGGGGTTAGGCCCTCCCCGCCTGTAGCGGGGCCGCTACGAGGGCGCCCCTGATGAGGGCGGCGGCGGCGGGGCCGGTGGTGTCGCCGCGGGGGCCTGGCCGGTCAGGGCCTGCTTGCGCAGTTCTTCCATCTGCTCCTCGATCTGCACGACCCGTCGCAGCAGCACATCAATCTGCCCGTCCACGAAGGCGCCCTGCTGCCGCAACTCCCGCGCTCTCTTCCCCACCTCGACCAACTGCCGCTCCAACTCGCTCTCCAGGTTGCCCAGTTGCGCCTGGAGGGACAACTGCTCGGCCCCGCTGGAGACGGCCGCAGCCGCCTGCCCCAGGGCCTCCCTGGCTTTGTCAAACAGGTTCATGTCGTTCTCCCAGATGCGGCCATTTCCGCGTCACGAATCGCCTAGAGGCCCTTCTTGTCTAGCTCGTGCTCAAGAGTGGCCACACCGCGCTCGAAGTCCACTGACATGTCGATGCGCGTCTGCTGGTTCAGGATGATTGGCATCGGGCGGGACAAGCGCTTGGCTTGGATCACGAAGACCGGTATGCCTGCCTCCCGCGCGTAGATGTATTCCCCGGCTGGCCACTCAGTATCCCGCCATGCGTCGGTGACGATCGCCATGAAAGCAGCAGCGCCCTCGATCTTCTCCTCGAGTTCGCGGTACAGAGCCGCGTGGAAATCGCGCTCGCTCGCCTGGTAGTCCCAGTAGGCGTAGCCCCGCCTACCTAGCACATCCCTCAACTGCACAACGAAGTCGCTGTCTGAGCGAGGGTAACTGAGGAACACATACCCTTTCGCCCGCATCGGCGCGTCTGGCATAGCAGCGCCGCCGGACGCGACTGTGCCCAACCGGTGCAGAACCGAGATGACGATGGGAACGGCGTCAGCGCCCGTCCTGACATCGACCCCCTGTATGCCCAGCAAGGCAGGCCATGGCGCACCCGCTGCCTGAAGGCCGTCCACATACAGTGGCAGTACCTGCTTAGCCAGACCGCGCGCCATGCCCAACTCCAACTGCAGCCATGGGGAGTTCGCCGAGGCAGCTGATATGAGCACGATGAATACCTGGCATTCGCGGATTGCCTCCGCAATCGCCGACGATAGCTCCACCCCGGCTGCCACACTATCGGTCAGCCAGACGGTGTAACCGCTGGCCCGCAGACCGTCACTCAGAGCACGCGCCATCCTTACATCATGCTGGCTGTAGCTGATGAACACATCATAGCGCATCGCATGCCCGCCTTCTGTACTCGGCCAGCCGTGACCCGCTGCTGTCTGTCTCGCAAGCTCCGCGCCCAGGACACGGTGGCGGACCCAGGCCACGACGTCAACTGGCCTTTCATGGGTCACTCCACGCGCAACAGCCGCGTCTGCGGACCCGCCATCGGCACCTGCAGGTTCCTCACCTTTCGCCCCAGCACCTCGCCGGTCATCAGGTCCGTGACCGTCACCGGCTGCGGGAAGCTCAGCGTCTCCGTCCGCGCCGTGGCTGAGTGTAGCCCCACCATGTTGCGGGACACGAAGCTCGGCTCGGCGCTCGGCACGATGATCGGCACACCGGCGCCCTGGCAGATGCGCTTGAGCAACTCCGGCGACAGCAGCGGCCCGGAGGCGTAGATGCTGGTCCAGTTCGCCACCTTCCGCACCACCAACGCCGGCACGTCCGTCCCTTCCCAGACGGCCGCCGTCTCCGCCGGCTGCGCCTGCGCCACGAATACGGGCCCCAGCTTCATGTTCGGCTGCGGAACGGTCCCAAGGCCCTTCGTCAGCGGGTTCGTGTCGCTGAGGGCCATCCGCCAGTCCAGCGTCTCGGCGCGCTCGCTGAACTGCATCCCGGTCAGGTCGCCCATCGCCTGCACGCTCAGAGCCCCGTCGGTCACGTAGCCTGGAGCGTAGGTCCACACGAGCGTCCGCCCGTCGCGCTGCAGGTTCTGCCTGATCCACTGCCGCTCGCTGTCGCTCATGTGGTAGCAGTTCAGGAAGAAGTAGCAGCGGAACTTCGGCAGCCGCCCGCTCACCACGTCATCAAGCAGGACCATGTCCCATGGCGCGCCCAGGCGCTCGAAGGTCATCTTCTGCTGGTACACCGCCCACAGGTTCACCTGGAAGTCGTGGCTCATGTACGCCGCGGGTGTGTCCTCATCCACCACAACCGCCACACCGTTGGGGTCCGGCCCGCGGTCGGGCCACGTGACCCACTGCTGCCCGATCTCCCGCAGCTTCCCGATGACCCGCCCCTGCCGTGCATCGCGCGCGATCCACCCGTTGCTGAAGTCATACCACTGCGTCGCCGAGCCCTTGGCCGTGGCGTTGGCGAAGGCCCGCTCGAGCTGGCTGACCGTGCCGCCCAGACCGTCGGGCGAACCGTGCGCCCGCTGGTTGGCCTCCGTCACCAGGTGGGTCCGCAGGTCCGCCTGCAGCACCCACAGCTTGTCATGGGCGAGCACCGAGCCGATGGGGCTCATCACCGTGTACGACTCTCCCACCCCGCGCGCCGCATAGTCGAACGGCGACATCAGGAAGTCGCACAGGGGCGAGTTGAGCAGGCGCGACAGCGCATAGTGCCCCGAGTCGCCCGCCCGGCGCGCCCCGCTGAGCATCGTCACCGTGTACCCGTAGTACGTGCCGCACAGCGCCCGCGGCTGCACCTGCTTGATGCTACGGAACACATGCTCGATGCCGTCCACCATGACGTCCTGGTAGAAGCGGTAGAAGTCAATGACATAGCCCGACTTGCCCGGGTCGCGGAACGCCAGGTGATCCGCCCCGTCGCGCTGCGCGACAGAGGGCACCTGCACGGCCTCGAAGCTGATCTCCGGCATGGCCCACGCCTGCCCCAGCTTCGCCACGTCCCCGCCGTACCGGCGGCGTGTCCACTCGCGGAACGCCTCCTGCATGGGCGCGCTGTAGTCGGTCGGCGAGAAGCCGCCCACCGAGCCCCAGTGCTGCCACTCCCAGCTCACGCCGTCACATGGCTGGTAGCCGATGACGCGCCCGCCCCACGGCGCCTTCATGCAGTGCTCCGTGAAGCGCCTGACGGCCACGGCATACGCCTCGCGCCAACGCACCGACGCCAGGGAGATGATCTTTCCTGTGGAGCCGTAGATGCCGACCTTGTCACTGCCCTCGGCATCGCGGCATAGCTCCTCGGGATGCGCCTCGATCCAGAAGCGCTGGCTGAGGCCGGACACGTCGTAGGTGGGGATGATGACCGCCTGCGGGTCGTACGTGAGCAACTCCAGCACCCGGCGGTCCCACTCGCTGTAGTCGAACTGGTCGGGTCCCTTCCAGCCGATGTCGCCGGCGTCCACCTCGTACAGGTGCAGGCCCGCGTTCTGCGCCATGTTCGTGATCCGCGTGGCGCCGACGTTGATCTCCAGGTAGTGCATGAACGAGTTCGGCTGCCCGTTGAGGAACAGCGTGGGCAGGCCGTTATGCCGCCGGATCTCGGCACGCACCGGCGCCTCCGGCTGCGTCGCCGCAGTGACGTTGACCGACCCGATGATGATGCCGTCGCGCCCCGCGTAGCCCGTGTAGGGGTACCCCAGGGCCACCTCGTACTTGCCGGCCGTCATGAAGCGCGAGAGCGTGAGTGTGACCGGGCCCACGCGTGTCGGCTGTGCCACCCCTCCCTGCGCGGGCTCGACGCCGCGTGTCAGCACGGTCTTACCGTCCTGCAGCAGCGCGGACCGCGCCGGGAACCTGCCGGCGGCCAGCGGCACGCGGTCCAGCACGACCGCCGCCGTGAGCTGCCCCCCGGCCGCGACCTGCGCCGGCAGCGTCACCTGCACGGCCTTGAGCTGCTCGCGCGGGCCGAAGTACCTGTACGGCAGGTGCCCCCACGGGCCCTGCCCGGCAGCGGCGATGACCTTCACCGCCGGCCACACGCCGTCGTCGAACCCCGGCTGCTGCCAACCCTCCGCCGTCTGTCCCACGCCCTTCCACGAGCCGTCAGTGAGCACTTCCAGGTCCATCCCCGGCGCGCGCACCCACCCCTCCAGCACGAACCCTTCCGCGGCGGCCACGTCTTCCGCCTGTACCGCCAGCACGTTTCGTCCTGCCACGAGGAGCGGCTTGAGGTCCACCGTCTCGGGCGTGCGCCAGCCGTCGGTGTCGCTGCTCCCGGCGACTTCCTTCCCGTTCACATACAGCCGGTACTTGTCATCGGCCGTCACCTGGACGCGGGCCTCGGTCACTTGCGCCGGGGCCACCGGCAGCTCGAACGACTTGCGCAGGTACGCCGTGCAGTGGTCCTTGCCGTACGTCTCGGCGGCCCAGACCCAGCTCGCGCGCCAAGTCTCCAGTGGCGCGGAGCTGAGGTCCGGCTCTTCCTTCACGTGCGTCAGCCGGACGTTGTCCCACCAGGCTGTCACGCCCGCGCCGCGCACCTCGAGCGCAACATCCGCACTCGCCGCCCGCGAGGGCGCCACGAACGTGCCGGCCAAGTGGCGCTTGGCCTCTCCGGAGGCGCTCGCGAGGCGCACGATGCTGTCCACGGACAGCGGCCGGTCGAAGACATCGTAGAACACGAGCTTGACGGCCGCCTCGGCCTGCTTGTCAGACAGCTCCACATCGGCCTGGAGCGCAAAGCGCCCGAGCAGGTCCAGCGGCGCCCGCGTCACGAGGGCGGCCGTCTCCTTCTGCCCGGCGGGGATACGGACCTCACACGAGCGCGTGCCGTCGGTCACGCCACGGCCCGAGAGCTTCCACCATGCCCCCTTCGCGTACCAGTAGTCGGGCATTCCCGGGCCCCGCGTGTCGTCCTCGAAGCTCTCGTTGGGCACGGCGCCGGGGACCTGAGTCAGGAACCGCACGTAGTCCAGGGCGACCTCGGCCCCCGCGGGGTTGAGCAGGTCCAGCCGCAGGCCTGTGACCGCCCCCTGCCAGCCGGGCAGGGCGCTCAGGTCCACACGGTACACCTGCGGGTCCGCCCCGGCCTGCAGCATGTGCCGCGCCATGCGCTGCTCCGAGAAGCCCTCGCCTGCGCTGTGCCAGAAGACCTCGCCCCCGCCGGTCATGCTGCTGCGCACGCGGAACTCCAGCATCGGGTAGCGCGCCGCGTCGAGGCTCAGCGGTGGCGAGGTGAGCATCGGGTCGTACTTCGTCACGCCCTGCAGGAACCCACCCTTCACCTCCGTGCTCTGGAAGTTGTCGGCCTTCCAGCCCTCCATGTCGCCATCCGTGTCAAAGCGCCACACCGGCGCCTGCGCGGACGCGGGCCAAGCGGCGAGAATGGTCAGCAGCAGGGCACAGCCAAGCAGGAAGGCTCTCATCAGGTCATCTCCACGGTTCACGCACTGGCGATGGGGTACCGACCGTACTCATACGCCGCATCATAGGCCGCCACGATGTTCTCGGGCGGCGTCTGGGGCTGCACATTGTGTATGGGGCAGAACACGAAGCCGCCGCCGGGGGCGAAGAGTCGCACCCGCTCGGCCACCTCGGCCCGGACCTGTTCCGGCGTCCCGAACGGCAGTGTGGACTGCGTCTCGACCCCGCCGCCCCAGAAGGTCAGCCGGTCCCCCCACGTCGCCTTCAGCCACGCCGGGGCCATGCCGGCCGCCGAGGTCTGCACCGGGTTGAGGGCATCCAGCCCGGCCTCGGCCATGTCCCCGATGATGCTCGTCATGCACCCGCACGAGTGCTCGAAGCTCTTCCACGTCGTGTGCGTGTGGATCCACTCGTAGTGTGCCTGCAGGCACGGCAGGTAGACCTCACGGAAGGTCTGGCGCGAGAAGAGCTCGGCCTTCTGGGTGCCGAAGTCCAGCCCCGAGATGACCACAGCATCTATGTCTTCGCCGATGGCCTCCCACATGAGCTGCAGGTTCCGCAGGCCCACTTCCGTCGCCAGGTCGAACAGCCCGCGCACGTAGCCCGGATCGCGCCCCAGCAGGCACAGGAAGTCGGGCATGGTGCCGATGTGGCGCGGCCCGAGCATCCCCCAGCAGTTCAGCACCAGCGCCTTGTCGGTGGTGCGGCGCAGCAGCGCTGCCCGCTGCGCCATGTGGGCCAGGTCCTCTTCAGACGCGATGGCGCTCTCGAACTCCCGCGCCATGTCGGCCAGGGGCGGCGGCTCCCAGTCGAAGTTCCACGCCGTTTCGCCGAGGGTGTCGAAGTAGAAGCCCCCGCGCGGCATCTTGGCGGTGGGCACGCCGGAGGTGCTGCCGGGCGGCGTGAACAGCCAGTCCCCGTCGGGCGTCACCTGCACCTCGAACTCGCCGGGCATGAGCACCTCGCGCCCATCCATCAGCCGCCACGGCTTCCAGTTCTCCCGCCGCAGCCCCATCGTCAGCACGGGCGGCTCGACGGGCAGGCAGTCCACGTGCAGCCGCTCCACCACATCCATCTCCACCTCTCCCAGCATCTGGTAGGCGTCCACGACCTTGACGGGCCGCTCCTGCAGCCGCAGGTGCCGCCGCAGCTCATCGAGGGCCACGGCGGTGATGGAGGTGACGAAGCTGCCGCCCAGGTCGAGCGGCACACGGTCCGGCTCACGGTGGTCCAGGGCAGCCAACACCCGCTCGCGGCTGGTCATGGCGTGGCTCCTCTCAGAGGCCGACAGGCGGTACCCACACGCAGGCGAAGCAGGCCCCCGCCGAGGTCTCGGGGGCCTGCGCACGTTCGCATGCGACGTCGCCTGTTAGTTGGCCATCCAGTAGCCGGTCTGGTCGCCGCTCAGCGTAGACCCGGTGGCCACGATCGGCCCCAGCGCCGCGTCCTTGCAGCCCAGCCACTTGCTGTGGCCGTCGAGGAACGCGTAGTTCCCGCCGTTGTTGTGCCACTCCGACCACCAGAAGTACTGCGACCAGCTCGTGTTGCCGGAGTAGGCGTTCACGAACCAGTTCTCCAGGTACCCCGTCGGCGTCCGCGTCGAGTCGATCTTGCCGATGTCGCCCAGAATGATCTTCTGCGACACGTTCGAGAAGACCGCCAAGCGCTGCCCGCCGGCTACGCCGTTGTACGCGTACTGGGGGAGCAGCTTGCCTCCCGACGAGGTCAGATTGCCCTGGCTCGGGCACGACAGCACCTGCGTGTTCTTCAGATAGGGCTCGACGCCCTCCATCCAGAAGTGGCGGTCATTGGCCGCCGAGTTGTCACGGTCGTACCACACGCTTGGGTACGCAGCGCTGACGACTCGGTAGTACGGCAGCGTTTCGTCATAGTCCTGCGCGTACTGTAGTACCCCCAGGATGAGCTGCTTGGTGTTGCTCAAGCAGCTTGACTGCCGGGCCTTCTCCCGCGCCTTCGCGAACACGGGAAACAGGATCGCGGCCAGGATCGCGATGATCGCGATGACGACCAGTAACTCAATCAGCGTAAACCCACGTCGCGTCATTGGCATGCACACTCCTATGTGGTGTTCCCCCAGCACAACGGACTCAACTCACGACGCCTTCCCCCGCCACGGCATTCCCGCAATTGCCCGGTGCCTTACCGGCTGACCACCTCCCCCGGCCTGATCGGGGTCGTCGTATCGAGGTATGTCCCCGTACCATACGCTGAAGCCAGACCCGAGGGCCGTCTCTTCTCCAGCAGAATGCGGTCCAGCGTACAGTCCGTCAGGCTCATCGTGAGCGGCCCGGTTGTGTACCCGTATCCCGCGTAGCCGGTCATCAGGTTCCACGTCAGGCGCTTGCCGGCGCTGTCGGCCGGGACCGCGAACTTCAGCCGCGCCTGCTTGTCGCCCTCGCCCGCCCCGGTCAGCAGTAGCGTCCCCCCGCCCGCCCCCACGGTCTGGACGTCAAAGGACATCGTGTACCACCCGGCGATGATCGGCTGTGTCGTCCGCTCGCCGGCCCACAGGTTCACCACCTGCACCCCCGCGCCCGGTTGCACCGTCGGCGCCGCGATCGCCTCCGGCAGCTTCAGCGCCGCCCGGATGGCATCTGCCGTGATCTTCGCGACTACCTGGTAGCCCGGCTTGGTCGGGTGCAGCAGGATCATCGGGCCCCAGTTCACCATGGCCCGGATGGGCTGCTCGTACTCAATCCACACGACCTTCCCGTCCGGGAACAGCGTGCCGATCTGCGGCCGCAGGATCGCGTTCACCTTGCTGTTGGTGACATCCCGGTTGGGGTCGTTGGTCTGGCACGGCAGGATGCTTCCCAGGAACACGCGCTGCACGCTCGGCTTGGCCAGCAGGCTCTGGACGATCTTCACGATGCGGTCGGCGCAGCCCCGGGCCAGCTCATCCTGCTTGGCGGGGTCCGGCGAGCGTCCGTCGTTCGTGCCGATGAGCAGGTGGTAGTACGGGGAGTCCGGGATGTCGTTCAGGCGCGCCAGCACGGCGTGGGTGCTGTTCCCGCCCTCCCCGGCATGACTGTAGCCCAGCACGGCCGAGTGGGTCCCGACGAAGGCCAGGCTGGGCAGGTGTTCGAGCAGGTACAGCCGCCAGTAGTCCCCTTCGCCCGCCCACGTGATGCTATCCCCGATCATGCACAGCGGCACCTGCGCCGGGACGGTCGCCGGTTGCGCGTGAACTACCGCGCAAATGAGCGCGCTCGCGATGATGGTGATCTCCGTGAAGCGTGTCATCCCCTACTCCTACTTGACCTCAATGAACTGCACGCGCTTGGCGGGCAGCGTCGTCCGCACTACCCCGGCCTCGACTGCCACCGTCGCCCCCGTCCGCAGGTCCCGGCCCCGGGCCCCGGCCGGAAGGCCCAGCTTCGCCAGGTCCACACCGAGGCTCACCGTCAGCGGCTCGTCGGTGGGGTTGCTCGCGCACAGCAGCAGCTTGCCCGGCCGCTGGTAGCCCGTCAGCAGCACCTCGGCGCGGTCGCATGTCAGCCCGGTCCCTTCATGCCAGAACGGCAACAGCTTCGTGTCCGCCTCCCCGATCCCGAACTCCTCCTGGATCTTCCGCGCCGCCAGGAGCGTCGGCTCGTGCGCGAACAGCGGCCAGATCAGCAGGTCATGCGGCACGACCGCCGCCAGCAGCCGCTCGGCCAACTCCGGGTCCTTCATCCATTCCGGGTTCATCTTGAACTGCGGAATGACATACACCGGTATCCCCCACGCCTCCGGCGAGAAACTGGCACGCCACTCCGCCGAGGTCGTGTTGGTGGTGTAGTCAGGGTTCTTGCCGACGATCGGGTAGCGCTCCTCGGCCATGAGCAGGCCATCGCCATAGATCGCCAGGGGCGGCACGCGCCCGCCGCTGATGTGGTAGGTGATGAAGAAGGGCCTGCCGGTGTCGGCGAACAGCTCCCGCACGCGCCGGAAGGTCTCCATCCGCGCCCGCATCGCGTATGTGCGCCGCCGTGTGCCATCGGCGGCCACATACCCGCACCCGTGGGCGACGTTGGCGCAGCCATACGGGCACATGTCGTCGAAGTAGATGCCGTTGATCCCGTACTTGCCGATGAGATGATGGATATACCAGACATACCAGTCGCCGAAGGGCCCGCAGTGGCACACGTCCACATTGCAGACCGGACCGTAGCTCGTCGCCCGGTGGCTGGGCCGCACCCGCATCTCCGGCCGGAGCATCAGGTCGCCCTGCCACTCCGGCAGGAACGTCGTGTCCGTGTACGGCGTCCCCAGCAGGCCGTACTCCTGGACCCGCCATACCATCTCGGCGAACTCCTCGGGATCCTTCGGCGGCGTGGCGGTGAAGTACTCGTGGTAGGCGTACAGGTACGCCACTTTGCCCGAGGGCGTCTGGCCTGCGAGGTCCGCCCGCGGGTACGGGTTCTTGCGCAGGTGCAGGAAGTAGCGTGTGATCTCCGAGGACGGCAACTGCTGGTACGACCGCCAGTCCGGCTGCAGCGGCCGCACCGGCGTTGCCAGCAGCCCGAACTCGATCTTGAAGGGCCTCTCGACCCGCCGGGCCTGGCGCACGATGTTCATGCACAGGCGCAGCGTCTGCCCGTCTCGTTCGAGCGACAGCGCCTGCTCGCCGTCCACGTCCCAGTGCTCGTCACTCTCGGCATACCAGCCGAGGCCCAGGTCCTCGGTCCCCAGCCAGAGGGCCGGCAGGAACTCCCGCTGCCACACCGTCCCCGCCCCCTCGGGCACCGCGCCATAGCCGAAGCGCTTGTCGTCCATGCGCCCGTAGGCATCGTACGCATACAGGCGCGCCATCTCCGACCGGAGCGGCACCTCCACCCGCAGCTTCTGCAACTCCAGCGGCTGTCGTGGGTCCAGCGTCAGGCTGAACCACAGCGTCCCGTCATAGCGCGCCTCCACCTGCGTCCTGAGGGCGAGCTGCCCCGCCAAGGCGCTGCCTGTGAAGCCGGCCCTGGCGTCGGACGAAGCCACGCACTCCAGCTTCCCCGCCGTAAAGGCTGCCGCCCCAACCGCGTCCGCCGCGACGATGCGCACCGGCCCGGCCAGCAGCTCCTTGCCGCGGCTGGTCATCCGCGTCGGCAGGCCATCGCCGCCCAGAACAGCGCTGCGGGCGTAGCATTCCAGGTGCCCGCCCGTTGTCTTGAGTGGCAGGAAGGGCGGCAGCACCCGATCACGCTTGCCCAGCTTCGCGGCGTCGGCCCACGTCTCGTTCGTCTCCTTGGGGATGCGCAGCGCCTCGACCGCCGCCGGCTTGCCCTCTCGCAGCAGCGTCAGCCGAGCTTCGTAGACGCCGAGCGGCAGCCTCGCCAGGTCAAGCTGCGCCTCGTTCAGACCGGCCTGCAGCGCCAGATTCCTGCCCACGACTTCCTTGGCGTCCGCCCCGAGCAGCGACAGCCGCGCCTGCCGGCACGGCTCGCCCAGCGCGTCGTCGTAGACACGAGCAAGGACCCTCTGTCCGAGCAGGGCGTGGGTGAGCATGACGCCGGGCACGTCGCGAGGTGCGTCAGGGACGGCGGGCCGGCTACTAGCCGGCCCCTCCAACGGCGCTGGCGCCCCCGACGGTGTAACACCGGCCAGGGAAGCGATCTCCTCATCCGACAGCATCCGTCCGAAGACCATCGCCTCATCGAGGGCTGTTCGGTCGCCATTCGCGCCCCAGCACCCCCCGAAGCGGATCACGCTGCCAAGGGCTTCCTGCGTGAGCCCCACGCCCTGTGACTGCGCCGCCAGCCGCCCGTCCACATACAGCTTGGCGGCCTCGTACCGTGTCCATGAGCACGCGACATGGTGCCACTGTCCGGGTCGCCAGTCGGCGATGGGCTTGTACACGTTGGTTTTGGCCGCGACGCCCTCGTTGGGGTCCACGTGGAAGTTCAGTCCCCACGAGGGCGTGGCGTACTTGTAGAGCAGGTAGCCGCCGGCGGCGGCGGGGGCCTGGAGGAACAGGTGATTCTGCTTGTCATCGCCCTGCCAGTTGACCGGCATGACCCACAGGCTGACCGTCCCGCGCTCGAGGCGGATGTTGCCCGCGCTCGGGAAGGTCACGGCTGCAGCGCCGCCCAGGTCGCCCACGACCACAGCCTGCCCCGCATGACCCGCCGTGAACTCCGGCTTGCCCTCCGCCTGACCGGCCGCGCTCCCCGCCGCCTGGGCGGCGGCCAGGGAGCCGTCAAAGGCGGCGTGGAACAGCCGCCCCGGCGGCACGGTGGCAGCGCCGGCCAGCGCGACGCAGAGCAGGGCCGGGAGCAGTGCGAGCAGACGGTGAGCCATCACGCCTCCAGGGAGCGCAGGTACTTGAGTTGAGTGGAGATCTTCTCCTCCAGCGGCATGGTCCGGAAGTCCTCGACGGAGAGGAAGCCCTGGTAGTTCCGTGCCTGCAGTTCGCTGCAGAACTGCGCGACGTCAATGACGCTGTCCGCCAGGTCCACGGTATCCCAGCGGTACTGGAGCTGCCCGCGTTCATTGCGCTCGGCCGGCACAGGCTGCCCGCCGCCGGCGTGGACATGCGCCACGTACTCGCCCAGCAGGTCCAGCCCCATCTTCGTCGGCTCGTGCCCCTGCCCCAGGCTCATGTTCGCGATGTCGAAGATGACGCCAATGTCCCGGGCGTCGAACTCGCGCACGATGTTCCACGCCTGCGAGGCGCTGCAGGTGGTGGTGTTGCGGTGAATCTCGATGACGACCCGCACGCCCAGCGAGCGTGTGATCTTCAAGGCCTCGCCCAGCGCGGCGATCGTGTCGGCGATCAGGTCGCGGTAGTTCTCGGCCGCGTTGTAGCCCCGTGGGGCGCCGATGCGGAACATGGGGATGCCCCACTTGGCGCAGCCCTCGGCCACCTTGCGCACCTCGTCAAGCTGCGTGGCGGCCATGGATGTGGCCAGGCACACGATCTGCAGGTTGAACTCCTTGCTCAGCGCGACCAGTTCCTCGCCCCGGGTGTCCAGGTTGTCGGGCGAGAAGTCATTCTTCACGTTGCCCCAGGGTGAGTACGCCTGGTCCCTGGCGGCCTCAGGAATGTAGCGGCAGCGCCACTCGGCCCCATCAAAGCCCAGCCGCGAGAGGCACTCGGCCGTCTCCCGCATGTCGTATTCAGGCATCATGACAGTCGTTGCACAGATCTTCATCGGTCTCCCTCTGCTACTTCGGAATGTGCACCAGTTCGCCACCGTCCACATGTTGACCTTGCCCGCCCGCAGAGGTCTTCTCACCCTCGGTCGGGAACAACCCTTCGGCGCGGCCGATCGCGCCCCGGACTGAGGACAGCATGAACGAACACGATCTCCGCCAGCTACTTGCTCAGGTCGCCTCGGGCGATCTGGCCCCCGACCAGGCCGTCGAACGCCTGCGTCTCCTGCCGTTCGAGGACCTCGGCTTCGCCAAGGTGGACCACCACCGCGCCCTCCGGACGGGTTTCCCGGAAGTCATCTACTGCGAGCGCAAGACGCCTGACCAAGTCGTGGAGATCGCCACCCGCATTGCGGGCATGGCCCCCTGTGTGCTGGCTTCCCGCGCTTCCCGCGAGGTCTACGAGGCCGTGGCGGCACGCTTCCCGGACGCCGAGTACCACGAGCCGGCCCGCTGCATCGTCATCGGTGAGAAGCCCACACCTCCGGAGGGCTGCCCCTCCGTGCTCGTCATCACCGCCGGCACATCGGATATCGGCGTGGCCGAGGAAGCGGCCCTCGTGGCCGAGGCCGCGGGCGTGCCGGTGGACCGCCTCTTCGACGTCGGCGTGGCGGGTCTGCACCGTCTGCTGGTGCACCATGAGAAGATGCTCCAGGCAGGCGTCCTGGTGGTCGTCGCGGGGATGGAGGGGGCGCTGGCAAGCGTCGTGGGGGGGCTGGTGGACAAGCCGGTCATCGCGGTGCCCACAAGCGTCGGCTACGGGGCGAGCTTCGGGGGCGTAGCGGCCCTGCTGGCGATGCTCAATAGCTGCGCGGCGGGGATGGCCGTCGTCAACATAGACAACGGCTTCGGGGCCGGCTACATGGCGGCCATGATCGCCAGGCTGGGCCGCAAGTAGCGGCGCGGCTCACCGCGTCAGCCGCGGTCGCCCCCCCCTCGCTCTGCGCAGGGGCACTAGCCATAGTGCTTCAGCCACTCATCGAGCGTGATCCAGGGCCCGAGCGCGTGCGCCGCCCGGCGCCGCCCGGCGATCGCGTCGTCTACCACCCGGCGCAGGCCGTCACCCTCCAGCAGCCCCAGGTCAAGCACCGGCGAGTTGCGCAACCGCGAGCGCAGGAACCCATGCCACTCCGGGGATTGGCTGAGCTGAATGCGCAGCCGGGGCCAGGCCGAGCGATCGTGGTTCCGGTAGCGGCACAGCTTCGCTCTCAGCTCCCCCAGCATGATCGAGGTCCACTCGCCGTAGTACCCGATGATCTCCCCGCAGCGGCCACCGGCGATGGGCAGGCACGTCCAGGAGCGCGGAATGGCTGCCACCTGCGCGTTCAGGAGTCGCAGTGCGCCCCCGTAGGCCCGGTGGTTGAAGCGGTACTGGGGTGGCAGCCGCAGGAATGCGGACAGCATCTCCTGGTCATGAAACGGCAGGCCTTCGTCCGTGAAGCGACCGTAGGAGGAGATGTTCAGGGCCGAGCGGTGCTTGGCGATGTTCGAGAAGGGCAGCCACGTGGCCACATCGTAGTCCGACTGAGCCCCGGCCGCGATCCCCTCGGCAGCCGCCACCAGGGCAGCCTTCCCCTCCTGCTCCACCTCGGCCAGTGAGTACCCTCGGAGCATCCGCTCCAGCCAGGGCCGCGGGGCACTGCGGAACCGGTTGAGTGTGTAGCGCACCGGGTCCACGGGTGCGGTCGGGGCCAGCGTGGGAGGCAGCAGGCGTCGGAGCCCCGAGGCGTTGCCGGTCGGCAGGCCGCGGCCGCCGAACAGCGCATCGAGGCCAAACCCGTTGAGCAGCAGGGACAGTCTCTCCTGGGCCAGCAGCGGACCGACCAGCCAGCTCTGCGCGTGATGGAAGCTGTGCATGCCGTCCCCCAGCAGCGATCCCAGTGTCACCAGCTCCATCGGGAAGGTGCGGCTCAGGGCCAGGAAGTGGTGGGGGTACCCCAGAGCCCCCGCGATCCGCCGGGCCAGCGCCACCTCTGCTCCCGGCCGCACATGCAGGGTCATGCACTGCAGGGGCGTCTCGCTGGCACTGGCGATCGCGCGCGAGTCCAGACCGGCACTGAGCATCAGCCCGATGCGCTCGTGCCCGGCGCACACCCGTCGCACGGAGTTCCGCAGGGCGGCCGCGATGCCGTGACTGTGCTCGTCCAGCGAGCTCTGCTCCGTCCACTCGAAGCGCGGGCTCCAGTAGGTCTCTGTCCGCTCTCCCCCGTCGGCAATGGTCAGGACACTCGCCGGTGGCACCTGCCGGATATGGTCATAGTAGGTCGCCGTCCCCGGGAGGAACTCGAGCACCAGGAACTCGCGCAGGCGGTCGTGGTTGAGCGTACGCGACACGCCGGGGTACTCGAGTATGAACTTCACCTCGCTGCCAAAAACCCAGGGGGACTGCGTGAGGTAGTAGAGACCACGGCTCGCCGTGCGATCGGTGACGAGGTGCAGTTCGCCCTTCGTGCGGTCGTAGATGGCGACCGCGAACGTACCATTCAGGTGGGTGGGGAAGGCCTTGCCGTACTGCTGGTAGAGCTGCAGGCACCACGCCGCGGGACGCCGCTTGTGATCAAGGTCGCTGCCGTAGAGGTAGCCGGCGAACGCGGCGACGATGTTCCCCTCGGTTGTGGTCGCGATTCTCTCGGGATCGCTGCCACCGACAGGGCTCGTGGCCGCAACGCTGTACTCGCCGGCTGTGCCTGTCTGTAGTGGGGACTGCGGCAGCTTGCAGGCCCCGGCCATCGCCTGCAGCACTCCGCCGTCGGCAGTGCTGGGTCCGAACCATCCAAGAAGCGAACTCATTGATGCTGGTCCCCTCAGGGGGATGTGGGTGCTGGCGGCGGTAGGCCGGTGTTGTGCTCAGGTTCCCCGCAGGAACGACCGCACCTCCCGGCGACGGCGCCGAGGTCTGAGCCGTCCCGCAGCGGCTCTCTCGGCGCCCAGAGCAACGGGGCCGAGCCATCTCTGGCTCGGCCCCGTCCCGTCTGCGTATTCCGTTGCTCTAGAACGTCAGCTCCATCGCCCGTGGCGGACAGACCGGCACGCACGCCTCGCACGCGATGCACTTGTCGGCATCAAACGCGATATGGCGCGTGTCGGCGTCAATGACGAGCGCCTTGGTCGGGCAGATGGTGATGCAGGCCCCGCACTCGGTGCAGCGGGCCTCGTTGCGCACCACGCCCTGCGCGATCGGCTCCACGATGACACCCCGCTTCTTCAGGCTCTTGAGGGCAGCTTCCAGCCTGGCGTCTTCGCCGGTGAAGCCGATGACCATGAGCCCTTCGCGCTGGGGCGTGATCTCCGCGCGCAGGATGTTGAAGTCCAGTTCGTACGTCTTGATCGTCTCGGAGATGATCGGCTCATCCGAGAGTTTGGGGGGGAAACGCAGCACCACACGTGTGCTCGCCATCTAGCCCACCTCCTTCAGCGTGCGCGTGCGAGCCTTGAGGTGACGTTCAGTGAAAGGCTTGAACTTCACCCCTGAGTCCACCGAGGGCAGCGTCTCCACCGGCTCCGTCAGCAGGAACTGGCCCGACTGGACCTGCTCCTTGAGCACACCGGCGATCTCCTGGGCGCGTACGTATGAGGACAGCGGCGTCGTCGGGACCTGCTTGCCCTCCACCTCGATGGTCCCCGTCTTGAGCTGGGCGTAGCTCACCTGCCCCAGCGGCCCGCGCTCGCCGTATGCATAGCCCCGGCTGTAGTCCACGATGGGGCACACGATGTCCTCGTCGCGGACGGCCGTGAACCGCGCCATGTCGGCGTCCAGGATCGGGATGGGAATGCCGATCCCCAGCGCCAGCGACACGCCGTAGCCGTACATGCTGACCCCGACGACATACCGCGGGTCCATGGCCTTGAGGTCGCCGACGGTCGCGATGGTGCCGGCCCCGCCTGTGGGCGTGCCGTTCTCGCTCCGCGTCGAGGCCGGGTCGTGCTGGGTGCCCTGCCAGAAGATGTACCCCTGTGCGCCGCCGATGAAGATGCGCGACCCGATACCGATGGTGCGGTAGTACGGGTCATTCAGCAGCGGCGAGAGCTGGCCGGCCGAACAGAAGCTGGCCGATCCGAGGTTCTTCTGGAGCACGCCCATGTACGTGTACAGGTCGCGATGCTTGTCCAGGTTCACCGCGCAGTTGTAGTTCTGATAGGCGTTACGCGGGTTGCAGATGAAGGCCTGGTTGAGGTCCGCCAGGCGGATCATCGACTCCAGCTCCCGGCGCGGATAGCAGTCCGTACCGTAGCTCTCGGCCCGCATGGCGATGTCCTTGCCGGCTACGAGGTCGGCGATCACGTGGGCTCCGCCGTAGCGGAACTCGCCCGGATGCTGGCGGTTGAGCGAGTCTCCCTCGGCCACTTCCGTCGCACCGATGTAGCAGTCCACGGCCGCCACACCGGCGTACGCGGGGACGTCGTTCAGCCACACCCGGCTCATCCTCATCCGCGGCTTGGTGTGCCCGAAGTTCAGGAACGCTCCGGACGAGCACATCGGCCCGAAGGTCCCTGTGGTGACGACGTCCACCGTCTTGGCCGCCTGCTTGGCGCCTTGCTCGGCGACGACGTCTATCATCTCCTCGGCGGTCACCACGACCGCCTTGCCCTGCTTGATCTTCTCGTTGATTTCGGCAACCGTCTTAGCCATGCCTGTGGCTCCTGTCTCCGGCGGGCGCGGAGCATGACCGCGCCGGCGCCTGTGATGATGTCCGCTCGGGGCCGCGTCCACAGCGCGCTCGCGTGCGAGCGCAGGGACGCTGACGCATGCCCATGGACATCACCACAGACCGGTCGAGAAACTGCGCTGTCATCTCCGCTATCCCTCCTTTACCAGGGAATGCTGACCATCGCCGGGCCCGCTACGGCGGCCCCACTGCCGTCAGCTCAAACTCCCCCCACACACCCATCGTCTCCCCCACGATCACCAGGGCCTGCCTCACGCCCGGGGCCGTCTGCGCCCACTCCATGGCCGCCGGCACGTCTGCCGCGCTCTGCACACGGTTCCCCAGCGCCGAGGCGAACGCATCCGCCAAGGCACCGTCGTCTGCCGCGATCAGCGCGGCATCCGCTCTCCCGAAGCTCAGCGAGTGCCCCACCGTGCCCGAGCTGGTGCAGACCCCCAGGCTACCCGCCGGGATCTTGAGCCCAAGCTTGCCGCTCAAGGGAGACTGGCCGGCCTGAATGCCGATAACTCTACTAACTTTACTGATTATATATATATCCCCACCGTTTTCAACCACTATTTGCGCCGAATGCGGCTGCAAAGCCCGGGCGACGCTCTCCGCCACCGCCCCGGCCACCGCCGCCATCGGCCCCACCCCCGCCTGCTGCGCCGCCTCGTACATGGCCCGCACGACCGGCGGACAGGCCCTGCGCGTCGGCAGTGGCTCGAGGCTGGTCAGGAACCGACGGTCCAGGCCGATCTCCTGCTCGATGTCCTCACGCAACGCGCGCACGATCGCGAACCCCCGCGCTGCCTGGTCGCTCTCGGCGCTGACCAGCAGGTCAGTCTCAGCGACACACACACGGAAGCTGACGAGGTCGTCAGACCCGGCCTGGTTGCGGTACACCCGTGGCTGGAACATGGTCCGCACATGCGACGACACGCCCGGCGGCACCGGACGTGGTGGGATGTCGGCACTATACCACAGGCCCCCGGTCTCGGCAAGCGCCCAGGCCGCCGGGCTCACCTCGCAGGCAGGAACGACAGGCCCTGCCGACCAATCATCCCGTCATCGTTCTGGCCAACGTCGTATCCAGACCGCTTCGCGTCGGAGGCTGCCCATGCCCGAGGTCCGCTTTGACCGCATGGTCCCGTCGGAAGTCGTGGCGCGACGAGACGCCCGCAGCCTCGCCTATCTCCCTGTCGGCTCCCTCGAGTGGCATGGCCCCCACATGCCCTTTGGCACGGACTACATGACCGTAGGCTACCTCGCCGAACAGGCCGCCTCGCGTTTCGGGGGCGTGGCCTTCCCGCCTGTCTACTACGGCGATGTCCGCTACATCCTGCAGGAATGCCGTCAGGAGTGGCGGCGCAGCTACCAGCAGGCCATGCGCGTTTCGGAGGGCGCCCCGGCAGCCTTCCCGCTCCAGGCCCACGATGGCTCACCCGGCTACGACTGCCCCACTGCCCCCGACGACGGCGAGCCGGCCGAGCACCCCCTGCCCTTCGACAAGGCCGGCATGGAGCAGCGCTTCGCCGAGAGCCTCGCGGCGATCCTGCTCTCGATCCACCTGTACGGCTTCCGCCACATCATCCTGCTTCCCGGCCACGGCCCCAACCCGGCCTACTGCCGGCGCGCTGAGGACATCTACGCCCAGAACGTTCGCCGCCGCGCTTCCTTCGGCGAGCCCGCCCGCACCATGACGTGGTTCTACATCGAGGCCGCCAAGGAGTTCGAGCCCTGGCTTGCCCAGTTCTGGATCCACGCCGACAAGTGGGAGGGGTCATTGACGATGGTGGCGGCGCCGGGGACGGTCAAGCCTGAGTGCCTGCCCCAGGACCGCTCGGAGTTGGCCCCCGCCTATCTGGGCCATCCGTACCTTCACGAGGACACAGGCTACAGTGAGGAGTACAAGCACCTGTGGGAGGGGTTCGACGCTCTCGACCCGCGCAACGACACCAACGAGACCTATGGGCGACAGCAGTGGGAGGGGATCATCGAGCGGTTCGGCGAGGCCGTCGAGCAGTGGCTGACCAACCAGGGATCCGGCTAGTCGCCGTTGCCGTTACCCTTGACCCTCGACCCCTGACCCTCGTCCCTATCCCCCTACCGGGCTGGACGCAAGGTGTGTCGTCGCTGCAGGGTCTCGATGGCTTCGAGAACCCTCCCCGTGCCGATCGCGACGGACGACATGGGGTCATCGGCGACGTGGACGGGGATCTGGGTCTCCATCTGCAGGATCAGGTCAATGCCGCCGAGCAACGCGCCCCCGCCGGTGAGGGTGATGCCCCGCTCAATGATGTCGGCAGCCAGCTCCGGCGGCGTCTTCTCCAGGATCGTCTTCACCGCGGCCACGATCTGGGAGACGCTCTCGAAGAGCGCGTCGCGCACCTCAATGGAGCTGACGGTGACGGTCTGCGGGAGACCGGAGACGATGTCCCGCCCCCGCACCTCCATCTCCTGTTCCCCGTTCGTCTTGCACGCCGACCCGATCTGGATCTTGATGTTCTCGGCCGTGCGCTCACCGATATCCAGATTGTAGACCCGCCGGATGTGGCGAATGATCGCCTCATCGAGTTGGTTGCCGCCCACCCGCAGCGAGTCGCTGACAACGATGCCGCCCAGGGAGATGACCGCGATGTCGGTCGTGCCCCCACCGATGTCCACGACCATGTTCCCGCCGGGGTTGGCGATGGGGAGCCCGGCCCCGATGGCGGCGGCCATGGGCTCCTCGATGGGGTAGGCGTCGCGGGCGCCGGCCGCACGCGCAGCGTCCAGAGCGGCGCGCTGCTCCACGCTGGTGGCGCCCGAGGGGATACACACAACGACGAGGGGCTTGAACAGGCGGGCGCGGTTCCCGCAGGCCTTGCGGATCAGGAAGGCCAGCATGTCGCGGGTCACGGAGTAGTCCGCGATGACGCCGTCGCGCAGGGGGCGAATGGCCACGATGGTGCCGGGCGTGCGCCCCAGCATCTCGCGCGCGTCCTCCCCCACCGACAGCACCCGCCGCGTGGCCTTGTCTATGGCAACGACCGACGGCTCGCGCAGAACGACGCCCCGCCCCCGCGCGTACACTACGATGTTGGCTGTCCCCAGATCAATCCCCAGACGCTCGCCCAGGCCTAGCATACGGCCTCCTCGATGGCGTGCTGCTGGCGATGGACCTGTGCGCCCAGGGAGGTCAGTTTGCCCTCGAAGTCCTCATAGCCCCGGTCGAGCTTGTCCGCACCCGATACCTCCGTGTGGCCGTCGGCCGCCAAGCCTGCCAGCACCAGCGCCGAGCCGGCGCGCAGGTCGGTCGCGACCACCGGCGCCCCCGAGAGCTTCTCGACCCCGCGAATGATCGCCACCCGGTCCTTGACCTGTATGTCGGCACCCATCCGCAGCAGTTCATCGGTGTACGTGAACCGCATGTCGAAGATCGTCTCCTCGATGACGCTCGTGCCGGTGGCAATGCACCCGACTACGGCCATGTTCGGCTGCAGATCGGTGGGGAAGCCCGGGTAGGGGTTGGTGGTGATCTCCACGCTGCTGGGCCGGTTGACGGCTCGCAGGCGGATGGCATTGCCCTGACGCTCGATGTGGGCTCCGGCTTGCTTCAGGTCCGGCAGCACGACATCCATGTGCTCGGGCACGCAGTGCGTGACGGTGACGTCGCCCCGGGTGATCAGTCCGGCGATCAGGAAGGTCCCGGTCTCCATGCGGTCGGCAATCGCCGTGGCCTGCCCCGGTGCCAGCCGCTTCACCCCGCGAATGACCAGCCGCGAGGTCCCCATTCCCTGAATGTCAGCTCCGCACGACTGCAGGAACTGCTCGCAACTCACGACTTCGGGCTCCCGAGAGGCGTTCTCGATGATCGTGACGCCCTCGGTCAGCACGGCGGCCAGGAGCAGATTGACGGTTGCCCCGACGCTGCGGGTGCGGCCGTCCAGCAGCAGCTCGGTGCCCTGCAGGTGGGCGCCGCGCGCATGCATGACCCCACCCTCGATGCGGACATCGGCCCCCAACTCCCGGAACCCCTTGATGTGGTAGTCCACCGGCCGTTGCCCGAGCACGCAGCCCCCGGGCAGCGGCACCTCGGCCTCGCCGAACCGGGCCAGCAGCGGTCCGGCTACGTAGAACGAGGCCCGCATGGCGCGCATCAGTTCATCCGGGGGGGCGAGGGAACTGATGTTCGAGGCGTCAATCTTCAGACAGTCCCGGCCGACGAAGGTGCAGCGAGCGCCCAGCGCTCGCAGCAACTCAATCATGATCAGGACATCGGTGATCTGGGGGACGTTCTCGACGACGGTCTCGCCCTCAATCAGCAGGGCGGCGGCGAGGAGCGGCAAGCTTCCGTTCTTGGAGCCACTGATGCGGACTTCGCCCTGCAGCGGCCGACCCCCGACAATGTGGAGCGTGTCCACCGGCGGTCCCTCTCTTTCCCACGAATGCTGCTGCGTTTGCTGTGCGCCGGGGCACTGATCCGACCCTCTCGCGCAACCACCCGGCACGATGCTGTGCTGCGATTATGACTGCGTTGTGGACAGAGGCGGAAATGGCGTTGCAGACGGATACCCGCGTGGCCGGGCCGTGGTCTGCGGGGCGTGGCAACTCGCCGCACCGGCGGCGGTTAAGGGCATGTTACCCCAAACCACACAGGGTGTCAATGCGGCGGCTCACCGGCGACGCGCAGGCGGTTGATGGCCCGCAATAGCGCCGCCTCAGCCCGGTTGAGGTCCACTTGGGGGCTCTTCCGCTGTGCCAACCGCTCTCGCGCACGCCCCACCGCGGCACGGGCACGGTCCACATCAATCCCCTCCGCCGGCTCCGCCGCGTCGGCCATGACCGTCACCCGACCGTCCCGGAGGTGCAAGATCCCGCCGGCCAGGGCGAAGTGCCGCCAGTCCGATCCCCTGCGCACCCGCAGGTCGCCGACCCCGAGCTGTGAGATCAACGGCGCGTGGTGTGGGAGCATCCCGAAGTAGCCGTCGAGACCGGGCGCCACTACGCCGTCGGCCTCACCCTCGAAGGTGATCCCGTCGTGTGTCACTATCTCAATGTGGAGTTGCTTCGCCATGGTATCAGTACTGCGCGTCCGCGGCCGTGCCGCGTGCGCGGGCGTGTCCTCACGCCCGCGATCCGCAGGCCGCCACAGGCCGCGCGCGTGAGGACACGCGCGCCCACGCGGTCCCTGCGCCGCCCACGCGGTCTCTAGACCGTCACTTCCTGCGCCTTCTTGCGTACGTCGTCGGCCGTGGCCACCATGCGGAAGGCGCTCTCGGGCAGGTTGTCCATCTCCCCGGCCAGGATCTCCTCGAACCCGGAGATGGTGTCCTCGATGTTCAGGTAGGCGCCCGGCATGCCCGTGAAGACCTCCGCCACAAACATCGGCTGGGTCAGGAACTGCTGGATGCGCCGGGCGCGCGCCACGACGACCTTGTCGTCCTCACCCAGCTCATCAATCCCGAGGATGGCGATGATGTCGCGCAGGTCCTTGTACCGCTGCAGGATCTCCTGCACGCCGCGGGCGACCCGGTAGTGCCGCTCGCCCACGACCTGCGGGGACAGCATGCGCGAGGCCGAGTCCAACGGGTCCACCGCCGGGAAGATCGCCTGCTCGAACAGCTCACGAGACAGATGGATGCTCGCATCCAGGTGCGCGAACGTGGTGGCCGGCGCCGGGTCGGTGTAGTCGTCCGCCGGGACATACACGGCCTGCACCGAGGTGATCGAGCCTTTGAGGGTCGAGGTGATGCGCTCCTGAAGCTGCCCCATCTCGGTCGCCAGCGTGGGCTGGTAGCCTACGGCCGACGGCATGCGCCCCAGCAGGGCCGAGACTTCGGCCCCCGCCTGGGTGAAGCGGAAGATGTTGTCCACAAACAGCAGCACGTCCTGGCCGGCGACGTCGCGGAAGTACTCCGCCATCGTCAGGGCCGTCAGCCCCACCCGCAGGCGGGCGCCGGGCGGCTCGTTCATCTGACCAAACACCAGGCATGTCTGGGGCAGGACGCCGGATTCCTTCATGTCCAGCCAGGTGCCGTTGCCCTCGCGGGTGCGCTCCCCCACCCCGCCGAACACTGACACGCCCTCATGGCCGGTGGCGACGTTGTGGATCAGCTCCATGATGAGCACGGTCTTGCCCACCCCCGCGCCGCCGAACAGACCGATCTTGCCGCCGCGGGGGAACGGGCACAGCAGGTCAATGACCTTGATCCCGGTCTCGAACTGCTCGAGGGCGACCGACTGCTCCTGCAGCGGCGGGGGCTCCCGGTGGATCGGCATGACCTCCGCGTCCACCTGCGGCATGCCGTCAATCGGGTTGCCGAGCACGTCGAACATGCGCCCGAGGGTCTGCGGGCCGACCGGTACCGAGATCGGGGCGCCGGTGTCCTCGCCGACCATGCCCCGCACCAGCCCGTCCGTCGAGGCCATCGCCACGCAGCGGACCAGGTCGTCGCCCAGGTGCTGGGCCACCTCGACCACCAGATCAATGTGCTTGGCCTTATCCTGGATGCGGACGGCGCTGAGCAGCTTGGGTAGCTCCCCCGCCGGGAAGCGGAGGTCCACCACGGGTCCGCGTACTTGTGCGACTTTGCCAGCCATGTTAGTCCTCTTCATCGGTCGCGTGGCTGGGCGTGTCCCCACGCCCCAAACGTCGCTCACACTGCGCGCGTGGCGACACGCGTGCCCACGCGCTCTGTATCCTCAGTCTTCCTGCGACAGGGCGTCAGCGCCGCTGACGACCTCCAGCAGCTCGGTCGTGATCCCCGCCTGCCGTGCCCGGTTCAGATCGCGCACCAGGTTCTGGCGCAGCTCTGCCGCGTTTTCCGTGGCCGCCGACATGGCCGTCATGCGGGCGGCCTGCTCGGCTGCGGCTGCCTGAAGCATCATGTTGACGATCTGCGCCTCGACCGTGCGAGGCAGCAGTCCCGCCAGCAACTGCTCAGCCGGCGGCTCGAAGATGTACTCGCCCGTGGACGTCTCCGCCCCGTCGCTCCCGACAATCGGCAGCAACTGCTGCAGCCGCGCCGGGCGCCGCAACGGCGAGATGAACTCAGTGTAGATCATGTCCAGACGGTCAATGCGCCCGGCGTCGAACAGGCCTCGGGCCGTTCGCGCCCCCTGCACCGCCTCCCGGCTATCGCCGGTGCCCGGCGCGGCCATGCTGAACACGTCATTCCAGCCCCGCCGTCGCGCGAACTCCGTCGCCCGGGCCCCCACGGTCAGCACCGTCACCGGCACATCCTGGTCGGCCATGTACTGCTCAGCCAGACGGAAGATGTTGGCGTTGTGGCTCCCGGCCAGGCCCTTGTCCCCTGCCACGATGATGAGCCCGACGTTCTCCACTGTCCGCTCCTGCAGATACGGGTGCAGGTCGGCGGGCACGTGGGCGGCCACGTCGGCGGTGATCTCCGACAGGCGGCGCAGATACTCGCGGCTCGACTCCACGCGCGGCTGGACGCGCTTGAGACGGCTCGCCGCCACCATCTGCATGGCGCGAGTGATCTGCCAGATATTGCCGACGGTCTTGATCTTCCGCCGGATGACTCTCAGGTTGGCGCCCATGCTCTCCAGGGGTCTGTCCCCGTGAGACCGGCCGCACCGGTCTCTGAGGGGGCTGACCCCGACTCCTAGTCCTGATCTTGACTGCCGGGGTCAGCCCCCTGCGGGGACAGACCCCTCCCGCCTAGCTCGCCTGCTTCTGCGTCCGCTGGCGCAGGAAGTGCTGGATCGCCTCGCGCAGCGCCTCGCCGTCGGCGTCGTCCAGCCTGAGTGTCTCCGTCAGTCGCCGCACCAGCTCAGGGTACGCCTCGTGCACGAACTTCACGAGCTGCGGCGCCAGCGCGTGGACTTCCTCCACCTCGACCTGGTCCCACAACCCCTGCGTGCCCGCGTAGATCGTGATGACCTGGTCCACGACCGACACCGGCTCGTACTGGTTCTGCTTCAGCAGCTCCATCATGCGGCCGCCGCGCGCCAGCGTCGCGCGCGTGTTGGCGTCCAGATCGGACGCGAACTGCGCGAAGGCGGCGAACTCGCGATAGCTGGCCAGGTCGAGTTTGAGCCGACCCGCGACCTGCTTCATGATCTTGGTCTGCGCGGCGCTGCCCACGCGGCTGACGCTCATGCCGATGTTGATGGCCGGCCGCTGCCCGGCGTAGAACAGGTCGGGCTCCACGTAGATCTGCCCATCGGTGATGGAGACGAGGTTCGTCGGGATGTAGGCCGAGAAGTCGCCCTCCTGCGTCTCGACGATGGGCAAGGCGGTGAGGCTGCCCCCGCCCTTCTCGTCCGACAGCTTGGCGGCGCGCTCAAGCAGCCGGGAGTGCAGGTTGAAGATGTCGCCGGGGAAGGCCTCGCGGCCCGGGGGCCGGCGGAGCAGCAGCGACACCTCGCGGTACGCCCGGGCGTGCTTGGTCAGGTCGTCGTAGACCACCAGAGCATGGCCCCCGCCGTCGCGGATGTCCTCGCCGATGGCGCAGCCCGCATACGGGGCGATGTACTGCAGGGCCGACGGGTCGGCCGCGGTGGCCGCCACGATGCAGGTGTACTCCATCGCGCCATGCTCTTCGAGCACGGCCCGCAGGCGCGCTACCTCGGCCGTCTTCTGGCCGATGGCCACGTAGATGCAGTAGACGCCCTTGCCCTTCTGGTTGATGATCGTGTCCGTGGCGATGGCCGTCTTGCCAATCTGGCGGTCGCCGATGAGCAGCTCGCGCTGCCCGCGACCGATCGGGATCATCGAGTCCACGGCCTTCAGGCCGGTCTGCAGCGGCTCGCTGACCGGCTGGCGCTCAATCACGCCGGGGGCGCGCTGCTCCAGCTCCATCCACTTGTCGCTGACGATCGGGCCGCCGCCATCCAGCGGCTCGCCCAACGGGTTCACGACCCGGCCGAACAGCGCGGGCCCGACGCGGGTGCCCGAGATCCGACCTGTGCTGCGCACTTCGTCGCCCTCGACGATGCCTTCATCCGGCCCCAGCAGGATGCAGCCCACGTTGTCTTCTTCGAGATTGAGCACGATGCCCATGACGCCGCCGGGGAACTCCACCAGCTCGTTCGACATGGCCGCGGACAGCCCGTACACGCGCGCGATGCCGTCGCCGACCTCCAGCACGGTACCGGTGTTCGCCATCTCCACGCGGGACTCGTACTCCTGCAATTCCTGCCTGAGTATCCCTGTGACTTCCTCGGGTTTCAGCACGGCTTGCTCCTCACTGCGGTGCGGCGCCGTTCATGACGCCAGTGTCGTCCAGTAACGCACGCGGCGGCTGTAACTGTCCAGTAGCGCGGGCGGCTCGCCCGCGCACGGCCCGGGCAGGCGAGCCGCCTGCCCTACTGAACTCGAGCTAGCCCAGCGCCGCCCTCTCGGTGCGCTGGAACTCCTGTCGCAGACTCTCCAGGCGACCGCGGACGCTGCCATCTATGAGCAGGTCGCCCACTTTCACCGATACCCCCGCGATAACGCTCCGGTCCACCTTGGCGGTCAGCACGATCTGCAGCCCCAGCAGGCCCGACAGGGCCTCCTGCAGCCGCTGCTGCTGTTCGTCCGACAGCGGCAGGGCGCTGCGCACCTCTGCGTGCCGGATCCCGGCCGCCTCGTCCTGCAGCCGCGCGAAGACCGTCCCTGCGTGGTGCAGTACGCCCAGCCGATGCTTTTCGATCAGCAGGTCGGCGAACCGCGCGAGCAGCGGTGGCGCGGCGGGGCCCATCAGGCGCAGCAGCACCGCTCGCTTCTGCGCATGCGGCAGGCGCGGGTCTGACAGCGCGTTGCGCAGACGCGTGTGCAGGCGGTACATCTGCTGCACCTCGTGCAGCGTCACCCCGACCTGATCGGCCAGCCCGGCCTCGTGAGCGAGGCCGAAGAGGGCGGCAACATATCGTCGCGCGATGCGTTCGCTGATCATCTAGCCGGGCCTCTGCTCGCGCGCGGCGCGCTCGATGTCGCGCAGGAAGTCGTCCACGAGCGCCTCCTGGCGCTGCTCATCGAGGGCTTCCCGGATCACCTTGCCCGAGATCTCGACGGCCAGGTCGCTCACGGTGCGGCGCAGTTCGGCCAGGGCGATCTCCTTGCTGCGCTCGATCTCCCGCTGGCCCTGCTCAATGAGTTCCTGGCGCTCTCGCCGGCCCTCGGTGTGCATCTCGGCGATGGCGGCCTTGGCTTCCTGGGTCAGGCGCGCAATCTCGGCCCGCGCGCTCTCACGCTCGGTCTGCAGTTCCGCCTGCAGGCTCTCGTGCCGCTGCTTGGCCTCGTCGTTGAGCTGCTTGGCCTCGTTGATGCGGCCCTCAATCTCCCGGGAGCGGTCACCCAGGAACTGCGCGATCGGGGCCCACAGGTACGCCTTGAAGAACCACAGCAGCAGCAGGAAGCCGATAATGTTGATGAGCAGCGCTCCGGGCTCGATGCCCAGGTCGTGGAGAAGCTGCATGGTGTGTCCCTTTCTCGCCCGTAGAGCGCGGCTCTCCAGCGCCGCAGGCAGGACTGCGTGCGGCCCTGCAGAACCGCGCTCCGGGGCTCTGCTACTGCCCGACTCTGGCTCGAATCACGTCCAGGACGGGAGCCAGCTTGCCCATGAGGATCAGGGCCAAGACGAAGGCGTAGATGACCAGCGACTCGATGAGCGCCAGGGCGATCAGCATTACCCGCTGGATGTCCGCCACGGCATCGGGCTGCCGCGCGATGGCTTCGAGAGCCGAGGCGGCGGCGCGTCCCTGCCCGATGGCTGCCGACAGGACCGCGATGGACACTCCCAGCCCAACCGCCAGCGCCAGTGCAGCTTCGTAAGTCATGTTCGTACCTCTTTCCTCATCCGTCCGGCCGACCCGGACTGTGGCCCGTAGGGGGCGTGCAAGGCTAGGGACGGGCGCGGGGCCCGTGTCAGGCGGCGGGGGTCGCATCGGTCGCGACCGGCCCCGGCGCCTCCTCGTGTGCGACGTGTTCCTCGTGCCCTTCGTGCTGGGTCGCCATCCCGATATAGGCCGCGGTTAGCGTAGTGAACACGAAGGCCTGGATGAACCCACCGAAGATGGCGAACGCGACCATCGGCAGGTGCAGCGGCAGGGGCACGTGGATGGCGTGGAAGATCTGCGTGGACAGGTCCAGGAAGGCCGCGACCGTCTTGTCCTCGCCGAAGATGTTGCCGAACAGACGCACCGACAGCGACACCGGTTTGGCCAGCTCACCGATGACGTGGATGGGGATGTTCAGCGGGGCCAGCCACGGCGGGTCGCCCATGAAGTGCTTCAGGTACCCCAGCCCGCTGGCGCGGAAGCCGAAGTACTGCACCGCGCAGAACACGACGATGGCCAGCGCCACGGTCATGTTCAGGCTGGTCGTGGGCGACAGACAGCCGGGGATGATCCCGAACATGTTCAGGAAGAAGATGTAGATGAACAGCGTGGCCAGCAGCGGCAGGTACTTCTCTCCCCCCGTCCCGATCACGCCCACCGCAAAGCCTCGGAAGACCTCGTAGACCCACTCCCACAGGTTCTGCCACCCGCGGGGGACGGCCGTCATGCGGCGGGTGCCCAGCACGACGAGCACCACCAGGATGAGCATGACCGTCCAGTTCGCCAGGGTAAAGACGTTGACGAAGCCGTGGCCCCACTTCTCGATCAGGGGCTCGAACGCGTTGTACCAGGTCTGCAGTTGCTCTTCCATCTCAGGCTTTCGGCTCGGCCCCCGCCGCGCGCGGTGCTGCCGCGTACACGTGGACCAGGAAAACGACCAGGGATAGGGTGTAGCCGCCCAGGAGCAGCAGCGCATTGCGGCGCAGCGACACCACCAGCACATACAGCACACCGAGAATGAGCGGGTACTTCAGGAGGTGCACGACCAGCAGCAGCGTCTGCCGGGGCCCACGCGGTCCGGGGCCCAGGCCCCCCACCATCGCGCGCAGCCCGGACATGGTCAGCGCGCCCAGAACCAGACCCAGGGCGAAGTCCAACACTCCCGGCAGCCCGGTCCGCAGGGCGACAACCGCCGCGGCCATACCTGCAACGCCGCCGATGACCGCGTGCCGGCTCACTGTCTCATCGCTTCCCGGTCCCCGCCATCTTCACCAGCCGGAACATCTGGACGAAACCGGCGGCGGCGCCCAGTAAGGCGCCCAGCGCGGTCAACCAGGGCTCGGTGTGCAACTGCCTGTCCAGCCACATGCCGCCCAGCGTCCCCAGGGCCACGCTGCCTGCCAGCAGGAAGCCAATGCCGCTCAGGATGGCGACAGCACGCCAACCGGCCGCCGCGCGCGCGGCGCTCGACGCCGCCTCACGCCTCCGCCGGTCTTCCTCGTCACCCATGCCCGTACCCATTCTTCACGGTGACGTGGCCGTGGCGGTACTGCCACGTGACCACCTCACCGCCGCCGATAATACGCCCCTGCTCCCCGCCTGTCAACAGCCCTGGCGCCCTTTCTGACGCCTCGGTTGACGCCCCCGCCTCCGCTCTGATAAACTGGCCCTATCCCCTTAGAATGTACGCCGGAGTTCGACATGGCTGAAGTAACCAGGGACGACATCCGTCACGTCTGCAAGCTGGCCCGCCTGGACCTTTCCGACCAGGAGATGGATCGCGTCGGCGCGGAACTGAACCGCATCATGGGCCATTTCCAGGAGCTGCAGCTCCTGGACACCAGTGAGGTCCCCATCACCTCCCACGCCATCCCGATGAAGGACGTCTACCGCGACGACGCCACCCGTCCGTCGTTGTCCGTCGCCGAGGTCGTGGGCAATGCCCCGGATGCCGTCGAGGGCTTCTTCCGCACCGCGCTCTTCATGGAGACCGAGGAGTAGCCGCCCGGTCGCGAGAGAGTGTGGGAGGGGTCACCGACCTCGACCGTAGCACCACCAACAGGCTGTGGGAGGGGTCACCGACCCCGACCGGCCCTCAGGAGATGTACGCCGTGCAACTACACGAAATGACCGCCTGGCAAGTGGCGGAGCTGCTGCGCAAGGGTGAGGTCTCAGCCGTCGAGACGGTCACCGCCTGCCTGGACCGCATGACCGCTGTCGAGGACCGCGTGCGGGCCTTCATCACCCCGACGCCCGAAGCTGCCCGGCAGCAGGCCGCCACCCTGGACGAGCGCCGCTCCCGCGGCGAGGCCCTCCCGCCGCTCGCCGGCATCCCCATCGCCCACAAGGACCTGCTCTGCACCACCGGCGTCCTGACGACCTGTGCCAGCGAGATCCTGCGCAACTTCGTCCCGCCGTACACCGCCACGGTCGTCGAGCGCTGCGACGAGGCCGGCCTGCCCATGGTCGGCAAGACGAACATGGACGAGTTCGCCATGGGCTCCTCGACCGAGAACTCCGCCTTCCAGATCACCGCGAACCCGTGGAACCTGGAGTGCGTGCCAGGCGGCTCGAGCGGCGGCTCCGCAGCCGCCGTTGCAGCCGGCGAGGCCTTCTGGGCCCTGGGCTCCGACACGGGCGGCTCGATCCGCCAGCCCGCCGCGCTCTGCGGCCTCGTGGGCATGAAGCCCACCTATGGCCGCGTCTCGCGGTATGGCGTCGTGGCCTACGCTTCGTCTCTCGACCAGGTCGGCCCGCTCGCCAAGGACGTGCGCGACTGCGCCTTGCTGCTGGGCGTCATCGCGGGCAAGGACGAGCGCGACTCGACCGCCGCTGACCTGCCTGTACCCGACTACACCGCCCGCCTCGGCCAGGACGTCAAGGGCCTCAAGTGCGGTCTGGTGCATGAGCTGCTCTACGGCGAGGGGATCGCCCCGGAGGTGCGTGCGGCCGTTGAAGAGGCCGTCAAGACGCTTGAGGGCCTCGGGGTGACCTGCGAAGAGGTCAGCCTGCCCAACTCGGAGTACAGCCTCCCGGTGTACTACATCATCGCCCCGGCGGAGTGTTCGAGCAACCTCGCCCGCTACGACGGCGTCCGCTACGGCCACCGCACCGCGCAGCCGACCGAGGACATCTACGACATGTTCGCCAACAGCCGCGCCGAGGGCTTCGGCCCCGAGGTGCGCCTGCGCATCATCAAGGGCACCTACGTCCTGAGCGCCGGCTACTACGACGCCTACTACCAGAAGGCCCTCCAGGTCCGCACGCTCATCAAGCGGGACTTCGAGCGGGCCTACGAGAAGTACGACTTCCTCCTCTGCCCCACCTCACCGACCGTCGCCTTCAGGATCGGCGAGAAGGCCGACGACCCGCTGGCGATGAAGCTGGCGGACATCTGCACCCTTCCCATCAACCTGGCCGGCATCCCGGCGATGAGCCTTCCCTGCGGCATGTCCGACGGTCTGCCCATCGGGATGCAACTGATGGGCCAGCCCTTCGACGAGCCGACGTTGCTGCAGGTGGCCTACGCCTACGAGCAGGCCACGCCGTGGCATGAGCAGCGCGCCGCGCTGTAGAAGGCGCCGACGCCCCCCCGGATCCTGCTTGCGCTAGGCGCAGGATGGCGTACCTTGTCGCACACATCATCTCAGGAGAGTGTCATCTGACATGCGCAGGGGTTTCACGCTTATTGAGCTTCTCGTCGTCATCGCTATCATCGCCATTCTCGCCGCGATCCTCTTCCCCGTCTTCGCCAAGGCCCGTGAGAAGGCCCGCCAGTCGAGTTGCTTGAGCAACTCCAAGCAGATTGGCCTGGCCATGCTGCAGTACGCCCAGGACTACGACGAGATCCTGCCGCGGGTGAACATCCACCCCAACGCCACGGACTACTACGGGTGGATCTCGCTGGTCCAGCCGTACGCCAAGAATGCCCAGATGTTCACCTGTCCCTCGCGCCCTGACCTGAAGTGGAACCAGGTCGTCACGACCTACTCCGGTTTTGGCTACGGCTACTTCGGCCCCAATGGCGGCGGTGTCGCAGGCCTGGCCCTGGGCGCCATCTCCGCCCCGGCGTCCTGTGTCATGCTGGCCGACTCCCCGTCCAACGGCTACTACGTCATAGACGGCACGCTGGACTCGAGCGACAATGGCTTCCCGCCCGAGCCCCGGCACAACGACGGCGCCAACTTCTGCTTCTGCGACGGCCACGGCAAGTGGCTGGCCAAGACGAAATACTCCGCGTGGAGCGGCACGGTCGCCCCGCCTGACGCTACGCTGTGGACCCCGTAGCCGCGTGATCCTGCCTATCCAGGGCCTGCGCCCCCTCCCGGGGCGCAGGCCTTTTCGTTTCCCCCGGCGAAATGTCCCGTTCTACCGTCGCTTCCATCCAAGGAGCCCCCTCATGCGAACACTCATCTGCGCCGCCGGCCTGCTCGTTCTCGCCGCGACGCTGCACGCCCAGGAGTACGAACTCGTTCCTGCAGAGGTCCGCATCCCCCGTGGCGAGAGCCGCAGCTTCGAGTTCACCACCGTCCCCCAGAAGGACCACACCATCCTGCTGGACATCATGGCCCGCCTGGACTCCGACGGGCTCGGCGGCTCGCTGTACTTCATGAAGCTCACGCTCAACGGCCATGTCGTCCAGGCCGCCAAGACCCGCACGGCGGTGCGCCTGACCAACAAGAAGCTCGTCTCCCCGGTTGCGCCCGGCACGCCCTATACGTGGTCGGACAACCAGGCCTGGCGTGTCCTGTACGCCCCGGACTTCGAGTCGGCCCTCAAGCAGAGCTACTATGAGGGCAACCCCTACCAGACGGTACTGGACGTCACGGACCTCACCAATCCGGCGGCCGAGAACCGCCTGGAGGTCGCCAACGTCTGCACCTACAAGCCCCCGGCAGGCGCGAAGGGCAATCACGGTCTTGTCATCAAGGCCCTGACCGTCCGCGTCAAGCCCGGGGCCAGCCCGATGATGGCACCCTCGGGCACGGACCAGACCGTCATCAACCGCGGCACACCCGGCGCCGGGCCCACACCCTATCGGGGCAAGCTCCTCCCCGGCGGTGGCTTCACCCTTACCACCGGCAGGCGGACCCTTGCCTTCGGCAGCGCCATCTCTTATCCCAACGCCGGCCTGAACCGCCTCGCCGCCGCCACAAAGCCCGATGCGACCGGCCAGCCCGGCTGGCGAGTCTCAGTCAAACCAACCACCACCGGCGGCCTCGTCATCGCCGAAGGCCCCGACTACCGCCTAGAACGCACCGTCCGCTTCACCCCGCGTAAGGCCGAGGTGTCCGACAAGCTCACGAGCAAGCACACAGACGGCAAGCTTGGTCTCCTCGTCGAGGACGCGGTCAACCTCAAAGGCCTCCCGGCCGGTGTGCGCCTGGCGGGCAACCCCGACCCGGCCCTCAACGCCTATTACTCCCCGGGCAACCCCTCGGTCTATGCGGCCCTCAAGACGTTCGGGCTGGGCATGATCTGCGAGGACGACATCTTCCGCAATCAGGCGACGCTGTTCTGCGACGGCGACACCGGGCTGGCAGGCCTGCGCACCGAACGCCTCTGCCTGGCCCCCGGCGGCAGCGTCACCCTCCAGTGGTCGGTCTACCCCGTCGCGTCGGTAGACTACTATGACTTCATCAACCTCGTCAGGCAGGACTGGGGGAGCAACTACACCGTGGAGGGCGCCTGGACGTTCTTCGACCCCGACACCATCATCGGCATGACCGTGGACGACGTCCGGCAGAAGTTCACCCGCCTGGGCATCACCCGCGCCTGTTACTGTGGCGGGTGGGTGGACCGCAAGCATGACCGCAGGCGGATCGGCTTCGGCACCGGCGTCTTCGACGACTACTGGGCCGACTTCCGCGACCGCCTCCGCCAGGCCGCCGACAAGATCCACCAGGCCGTGCCCGACTGCAAGGTGTACGTCTACTACGACACCCAGCGCGACACCTCCGAGGGCGGCCACGAGCGGTTCCAGGATAGCTGGCTCACCGACCCCAAGGGCAACCAGTACTCGACCGAATGGGGCGGCGTCTACAGCCTCACCTACAGCGTCGTTGCCACGCTGGACAACTCCTACGGCAAGGCCATGCTCGGGCTCGTGGATCGGTACCTCAAGGAGATGAAGATTGACGGGCTGTACTGGGACGAGATGGAGGGCGTCGGCTACGGCTCCCCCCTCATCACGTACAACGCCTGGGACGGCTACTCGTGCGACCTGGACCCCAAGACCTACACCATCGCCCGCGAGTGCGGCATCAATACCATCATGGGCGAGGGGCACCGGATCGCGGTCATCAAGCGGGTGCGCGAGCTGGGCGGCGACATGATGGGCAACGGCCCGACCGCGACCAGGGACCTCCTGGCGCTCAAGCCCCAGCGCATGATCGAGATCCAGCACAACGAGTACTGGAACTACGAGGGCAACCTCGACAGCCCGCTCGGCTACGGTTCGTCCCCGATGGGCTTTGACAACTGGATCCGCGCGCTGACGATGGCCACCCTGATCGTGGGCACCCGCTACACGTACACCCACGAGATCTCCCCGTACGTCTTCCCCTTCACGCCCCTCGAGTTGCACGCCGGCTACCTGCTGGGCAAGGAGCGCCTCATCACGCTCCATGACGGCAACTACGGCTGGCCGGGCGACAAGTCGCTGGTGCAGGTCCGGTACTTCAACAAGGAGGGCCTGCTGACCGAGCGCGACTTCCCCACCACCATCGGCACAGAGGCGCGGACGCAGGCGCAGGTCCCCGAGGGCGAGGCTCTCGTCCTGGTGCGCGTCCCGGCACAGCTCTTTCCGAAGAAGAGCGAGGCGACAGTCAGCAAGGTGGACTATGGGGTCACAGGGCTGAAGTGCACGGTCCTGGCCCGGCAGGGCGCGATTCTCGAGGTCCGCAGCGGCCAGTTCCCGTTCCAGCCCAATGCGAAGCTGGTCTGGCTACTCAACGGCAAGGAGCACCCGTTGACGGTAGACGCCAAGGGTGTGGCGAGACTGGCGATCCCAGCGACGACGAAGCCGGCCGAGGTCATCGTGACGGTGGGGCAGTAGCCTGCACGGGGGGTACGCCCGACACTCCTGTCGGGCGCTCCATACCACGCTAACGAACGGGCCGCTGCATCATTGCAGCGGCCCTGTTGGTGTCTGAAGGGATGCGGAGGACGCTCGGCGGCTACAGGCCGGTCCAGGCGCGATCGTTGACCATGATGCTGTCCGACTTGACCCACTTGGCATGCCCATCGCAGTACGCGACATTCAGACCGTCGTTGTGGCGCGGCTGGAGCGTTCCGCCATTGGTCGTGTCGAACGTGTCAGTGGTCGCGTTGTAGTAGATCCTATACGGGTTGCCGGGCGTGTAGGTTTCCGCCAGGGCGATGCACTCGGCCGGGTACGTGATCTGCGCGTCGGCCTTGCCGTTGAGGTAACCGTTCCACCCGTAGCGCATGTCGCCGGTGTACGCGCCGGTGAAGGTCGTCCCCGCGCTGGGGCAGTTGAACAACTGAACGTTCTTGACATAGGGGTAGACCATGAACATCCACAGCATGTAGCCACCCGTGATCGTCTGCCCGCTCGGAGTGACATAGGAGACGCCGGGGCCGTAGCTGTCGTACATGAACTTCTCGTCGTAGTCCTGCACGTACATCTTGATGCCCATGCCGAGCTGCTTCATGTTCGACAGACAACTGGCGGCACGGGCCTTCTCACGGGCCTTCGCGAAGACGGGGAACAAGATCGCGGCGAGGATCGCAATGATCGCGATGACGACCAGCAACTCAATGAGCGTGAAGCCACGACGCACCATGATACGACCTCCTTCGCAGGCTGGGGTTGATGCTAGAGACTTCAGGGCGTCCCACCCGATTCCTTGTTCTGGGAGGAAACAGCACAGCCTTCGCAATGCCATCTGACGCTGGCCTTGCGAAGGCTGGTGGAGGCGGCGGGAATCGAACCCGCGTCCGAAGAGGAACCAACCGGGACTTCTACGAGCGTAGTGACTGTTCAGTGTCGCCCCGACCGAGTACAGGCACAAACTCGAGCGAGGCCAGCCCGATTGGCATTCGCCGCTTGGCCTCCGGGCGAAGACCGCGCAACTAGCTGATCGTGATGACGCCGGAGCTAAGCCAGACCAGCGTGGCCCAGCGGGCGTGGCAGGTTAAGCTGCCAGAGCCAAGTTGTTGTTGGCGTTTATCAGGGTGCCAGGTTTAGGCAGGTGTTGGCGACCTGCGCTCGCTATCCCGACCAGTCCAAACTCCCCGTCTAGCCCGATCGCCCCCACAACGTCAAGTATAGCACAGTTGTACGAGTTGGGGAATAGGCATTGAGCGTTGGGAACTGGGAAGGAGCTGCGCCCCACCACAACGAAATCCCACCCCACAAGCCCGCCTTCCCGATTTCCGGATCCCGGTTCCCGCCCTTGAACACTCGCGCGCTCTGCCTGGACCTCTGGCTCTTCATCCGCAAGGTCAGCCTCAACGCGCTGGCGATCCTCGTCACGCTGCTACTGAGCGCGGCGGTGCTCCATGGCGCCGGGGCCTGGCCGGGGGCTACCTTCGAGCAGTGCTGCATCCGCTCGTTCTACATGATGACGATTGAGAGCGTGGACCCGCCGCGGCAGCCGGTCCTGCAACTGCTGGTGTTCATCCTGCCCGTCCTGGGGATCATCTTCGCGGCCGAGGGCCTCGTGTCGGCCACCGTGCTGTTCCTGAACCGTAGCCAACGCCTGGGAGAGTGGAACGCCGTGCTCGCGTCAACATACAGTGGCCATATCGTGATCTGTGGGATGGGGCAACTGGGGGGCACGCTCATCCAGGGCCTCTATGAGGCCGGACACAAGGTCGTGGCGGTGGAGTTGGACGAGGACTTGCCGCACGTCGTGACCGCCCGTCGTCGCGGCGTGCCGGTCATCATCGGCGACATGACCCTGACCGAGACGCTCGCCGAAGCCAACGTGACGAAAGCCCAGTGCGTCGTCGTCTGCTCAGGGAACGATCTGGCGAACATCGAGACGGCGATCACGGTCAAGGAAATGAACCCAACAGCGGTGGTCTATGCGCGGGTCTTCAAGAAGTCCCTGGCAGACAAGATCAACGCGGCGCTGCGCTACGACATCCGCACGTTCAGCCCGTACGCCACGGCGGCCGAGAGCATTCTCTCGCAGATTGACAGGAGCTAGTCGGCGGGAATCACGGTGAAGCCCTCGTGGCCGGCCGCCCTTCCGCCCCACCGTCCCTTGCCCCATTCGGGTCGGACCGCGCGTTAGGCAGGTGAGCCCTGCACGGGCGGGGAACCCAGGAGCACTCGTACCCAGGAGGAACAGCATGGCCCCAGCGAAGAAGGCAGCCGCGGTCGCCAAGAAGGCGCCGAAGAAAGCCACCCCCACGAAGGTCCGTCTCGCGCTCATCGGCGCCGGCGGCATGGCCAACAGCGTACACTACCCGTCCCTCAAGGAGATGAGGGACGTCGAGATGGCGGCGATCTGCGATCTCGTCCCGGACAAGCTCCAGGCCACCGCCGACAAGTTCGAGATCGAGAAGCGCTACAGCAACTACCGGCAGATGATCGAGGAGACGGCCCCGGACGCGGTCTATGTCCTCATGCCGCCCCACCACCTCTTTGACATCGTCATCCACGTCGTGAGCCAGAAGCTGCACTGCTACATCGAGAAGCCGCCGGGCGTCACCAGCGAGCAGACCCGGCAGATGGCCAACGCCGCCGAGGACAATGGCGTCATCGGCATGGTCGCCTTCAACCGCCGCTACATCCCCCTGATGCGCCAGTGCAAGGCCAAGGTCGAGGCCTCCGGCGCCATGAACCAGGTCGTCTCCACCTTCTACAAGCAGCATGACGGTGGCCCGTACTACGGGGGGGCCATTGACATCCTCAGTTGCGACGCCGTGCACGCGGTGGATGCCCTGCGCTTCATGGGTGGCGGTGTCGTGGGTTGCGCCAGCGCGGTGCGCACCCTCGGCAAGAGGTTCGCCACGAGCTGGACCGCCCTCGTCGAGTTCGAGAGCGGCGCCGTCGGCGTGCTGCTGACCAACTGGCAGACCGGTGGGCGCGTGCACCAGTTCGAGATGCACTCGCACGGCGCATCGGCCTTCATTGACCCCGACGACAAGGCCATCCTGCACCTGAACAACAAGCTTGCCGCGGAGACGATCACCGCCGTTGAGGCCGCCGGCGGGCGCGAGGAGAAGTACCACAGCTACGGCTTCTTCGGTGAGAACCGCCACTTCATTGACTGCATTCAGTCCGGCAAGCAGCCCGAGACGAGCTTCGCCGATGCCGCCAAGACGATGGAGCTGGTGGACCTGATCTACGCCACCTCGATCATGTAGTCTCCGCCGTACAACGCATGGCCGGCGCCCTCGGCAGAAGGCGCCGGCCACTTCGCTCTTGCCCTATGTCTCGCCCGTGCGTCTGCCCACCGTCAGCAGCACCATGAACTCCCCCGTCTCGCGCGCCATCTTCGCCCCCTCCACGGTCTGCACGTCCGTCAGCCCGGCTGCCTCGAACATCTCCCCCATCTCCTCGGCGCTGAACCCGTGGTGGAACACGCCCGTCGGGTCGGGATGGAAGCCTTCCGAGCCGCCCGCCAGGTCGGCGATGGCCAGCCACCCGCCCGGACGCAGCGCCGCCGCCAGTCTGCTCACGACCACCCCGGCCTGCCGGATGTGATGCAGCGCCATGCTGCTGACAATGACGTCGAACGGCTCACCCGTCCAGTCCTCTTGCTCCAGATCCAGACGCCGGGCGCTCACGTTGTCCAGTCCGGCCACTTCCAGCTTCGCCGACAGTTCGTCCAGCATCCCCTCCGAGTTGTCCGCCGCCACTACGGACGCGACGTACGGGTGCAGGGCCAGCGCCACCAGCCCCGTGCCGCAGCCATAGTCCAGCAGGCGCATATCCTGTCGCAGTGGCACCAGCCGCGCCATCGCCTCCGCCAGCGCCCGGGTGCGCTCCACGCGCACCGGGTGCTGATCCCACGTTGCGGCCACGGCATCGAAGTCTCGTCTGCGTCCGGCTCCTGCGTCCATCCTCTGCTGCCCTCCTGAGTGTCGTCGTGTCGGCACTTCGTCCTGCCGACCGGCAGCCCCTCCCCGACACGACGAAGGTCAGTGGTGGCGAGCAGTGACGCAAGGCGGCAGGAGTCCGCCGGGCGCATAGTGAACTCTCTCACTTGGACTGGCGGAGCGGCGGCACTCCGCCCATCGTCGCATGCGAGGCGCACCGTGAGCACGGCTAACTCCCTTCAGTGCTACTACCCAGACCCACGTCTGCCCATCCGCGTCATCCCACACCGTGGCACCTTTACCCACGACGCCTATCCGGTACACATCCACGAGGACGTCAGTTGGGAGTTCTGCTACAGTGTGCGCGGTCACGTCACCGCCATGGTCCGCGGCGTGCCACGGCGCATCGCGCCGGGCGAAGTGCTCGTTCTCGGCCCTGACGATGTGCACGGCTTCGATGCCTGGACCGGCAAGCACATCACGCTGATGTTCCAGCAGCAGGTACTCAGGCAGACACCCCTGACCGTGCGGAGCCGCCGTGTCTCGCGCCTGGAGATGGGTGGCATCATCCTGCCCCAGCGCCTCAGGATCGCACCCCACCGTCGCCCTCTGGTCGAGCACACACTCGAGCAGATTCGCCGTGAGGAGGAGAACGACCACCCGTTGCGGGAGACGATGGCCGCCCTCCTGCTCTCCCAACTGCTCCTGGAGCTGATGCGCAATGCCCAGGACACCGGGGCCCCTGTCGAGCTCCACATCAGCGCGGCCGCGCGCGAGACCATCGAGCAGTTCTGCGGTGAACTGCGCGGCAACCTCGACTACCCGTGGACACTGACCGAGATGGTCCGACGCAGCGGCTACGGTGCGTCGCAGCTCAGCCGCCTGTTTCGCGAGGTGACCTCGCTCAGCCCCTGCGCCTGGCTCACCGAGGAGCGTGTCCGCCGCGCTCGCGACCTGCTCATCCAGTCCGACAAGAAGGTCACGGAGATCGCCGTCGAGGTCGGCTTCGGGAGTTGTTGCCACTTCACGCGGGTATTCAACACCGTGATGGGCACGAGCCCGCGTGAGTACCGGGAAGCGATGCGTCTCCGAGAGTAGTACAGACGGAGCCTCACAGCACTACCACCACACCCCTGTGTGCTTGCCCCCAGGGCCGCAATATCTGCAGCATCCCCCGCAGGATGTGCAAAGCCTGCGCGTCTCGCATGCACTATCATTGTAGTTGCCCACCGGACGCCCACTCTCGGCTGCCGGATGCGGGCACTGCTAGAACGTGCAAGGCGGGATACCCATGCACAGGCGCGGTTTCACCCTCATCGAACTTCTTGTCGTCATCGCGATCATCGCGATCCTCGCGGCCATCCTGTTCCCGGTATTCGCCAAGGCCCGCGAGAAGGCCCGGCAGGCCAGTTGCCTGTCGAACCTCAAGCAGATCGGCATCGGCTGTCTGACGTACCTGCAGGACTACGACGAGTGCTTCCCCCCGTCCTACGTCGCCAGTTCGCCCCGCCACAGCTTCATCGAGCAGATCCAGCCGTACGTCAAGAGCCTTCAGATCTTTGACTGCCCTTCGCAGACCGTCAAGTGCCTCAGCCCCCCCCAGTACAACGGCGAGCGCAGCTACGGCGCCAACACCTACCTGTTCTGGCAGCCTCAGGCGTCCGTCACCGACCCGGCCGGCACCATCATGGTTGCGGACATCACCCCCAGCCTCTACTACGGCGCCTGGTACATGCAGCGGCCCGGCCGCGGCCATCGCCCCGACGATGTCTCCGGCAAGGACTACGCCGTCTGGGGTGACACCATGGTCTGGCGCTACATGAACTTCGTCCAGCGCCACAACGACATTGGCAACGCGTGCTTCGTGGATGGCCACTGCAAGGCCATGAAGTATGAAGTGCTGTACGCCGGTGGGGCCGACACCTACTGGGACCTGTAGAGAACCAGCCCGCGACCCGGGGTGCGGCCCGACGCCATCGCGCCGTGCCGCATCCCTGGTCCTGGCTATGGCTCTCATGCACCGCCGACCGTCGCAGACCTCAGTAGAGAAGGCCCCCATGTCACGCAACGCATCCCTTGCTCTCCTGCCGGCACTCTTCGCTCTTCCCGTCGCGGCCCAGACTGCCGAGCACCGCGGCCTGTGGATGACGAGCGCCAGCTATGCCACACCCGAGAAGGCCGAGGCCACCGTCGCCCGTGCCGCGGCAGCCCATCTGAATGCCCTATACCCCATCGTCTGGTCCAGCGGGCAGACCTGGTTCAAGTGCAGTCTCGTTCCCATGGCCGAGAACGTCACCCCCGGCTTCGATCCGCTGGAGAACCTCATCCGGGTCGCCCATGCCAGCGGCCTGCAGGTCCACCCCTGGTTCGTGAACGGCTGGTGCGGCAACATCCACCCCGGCTCGGTCGCCGACCGGCGGCCGGAATGGCTGGTCAAGCCCGGCCAGCCGCTGTCGGCAACCTGGTACGACTTCGGCCAGGCCGATGTCCGCCACTTCGAAACCCAGGTGATGATGGAGTGCCTGCGCCAGTACGAGGTGGACGGCCTCCACTACGACTACATCCGCTTCGGCAGCCAGGTCTTCTGCTACTGCGACACCTGCCTGGCGGAGTTCGCCCGGCGCACCGGGCTGCCCCCCATCGAGCCGAACCAGGGCAAGTTCCCCCTGTGGCTCACTACGGTCGGCAATCCCCTGGCCCAGGTCACAACGGCCCAGGTGCTTGCCACCTTCGAGGATGGCTCGCCGGCCATCACGCTCAATCGGCTGGGCGCCGGCGAGACGGTGCTCGTCAACTGGCAGGGCGCGCGCTACATCACCCCGACCCTCAATGGCTTCGTCACTAAGCTGCTGGGGCACTTCGAGGTACAGCCGGGCGCGCTCTTCCAGCTTCACACGACCCAGACCAAGGCGAAGTCCGGCTCCGGCTACCAGACCCGGGCCACCAAGTGGCTCAAGGACCTCGGCTTTGACTCCGAGATGGTGGACGAGACGGGGCTGTCGCGCGTGCCTGTCCAGGGAACAGTCCTGCTCACCCACCAGACCCGCATGGACGAGGCCACAGCGACGCGCCTCCGGGAGTTCGTGTCCGGCGGCGGCCACTGCCTGTTCATGGACGGCCCGACCAACGCCATCTCCTTCCCGGCCCTGCAGGAGACCATCGGGCTCAAGGCCGCCGCGCGGATGTTCTACGGCCCCCGCCTGGTCACACCGGCCCCGGGACAGGACCTGATCCCCTCCGGCCCGGCCTACGACGTGGCCACCGCGCCCAGGCGCATAGACAGGTGGATCGAGTACCGCAAGGACTGCGTGACCGACCTCGTGCGCGAGGTGCGTGAGGAGGCCCGGAAGGTCAAGCCGCAGGCGCCGATCAGCGCGGCGGTGTTCTTCACCAAGGCCGAGGCGGACGGCGTCTGCCAGGACTGGTACCGCTGGCTCCGCGAAGACCTCATTGACTACGCCATCCCGATGGCCTACACCGAGAGCAACGACGACCTGCAGGCGGCACTGCGCGAGTGGCAGGCCGCGGACCCGAAGATGGAGCGCATCATCCCGGGCCTGGGGATCTGGACCAACCGCAACGGCCGCGACGTCACGCGCCCCAGCGCTCAGGTCCTGGCCCAGATACAGACGTGCCGGGCCGCCGGCGCCCATGGCAACCTCTTCTTCCAGTTCAACTGCCTGAGCGACGACCTGGTCAGCGCCCTGGCGGGCAACCCGTACCAGCAGGTCTGCCTGCCGTACTTCCCGCCGGCGCGACAGCCGTAGCAGGAGCGCGGCTCTCCAGAGCCGCAGCCGTTCAGCCTCGACTCCGTGCGGCTCCGGAGAGCCGCGCTCCACGAACAGAAAAGAGGGGGACGCACCTGGCGTCCCCCTCTCGCTGTCTCCGCTTGTCCCCAGCCGGTTACTGCTTCGCCAGCCAGGCCACGACGCCGAGGAGCGCCTGCTTCTCCGCGCCGGACAGGGCCTTCTTGTAGCCCATGTACGGCCCCACGAACGCTACACGCCCCTTGCCATACTCGCCCAGCACGTACACCGGATCGCCAAAGGTGTTCGTGATGACCGTGACGCCCTTCGGCCCGGCCTTGAAGATCATGTGGTCGCGGAACTCGGTCGGGAACTGCGTGCCCACGGTCAGGCCGTTCAGCGCCGCGTGTTCCCGCACGACCTTCAGTTCGCTATCCACGACATGCCGCTCGGCCTCGACGTTGTGCTTCGGGAAGCCGCGCGTGGCGATCTCGGGGAAGGGGCTGTCCATGAACCATGCGGTGTCATGGGCGAGCATGACGCTCCCGCCCTGTTCGACGTACGCCCGCAGTGTCTTCACGAAGGGTGAGTCGTACTTCTGCGCCAGGTTGTAGTTCTGCAGGATGACCGCATTGAAGTTGCGCAGGTAGTCGGGGCTCATGCCCAGAAGGTCGTGCACTTCAAAGCGCGGGTCGGCGCCGATCGTCTGGCGCAGCAACTCGCGCGTGTCGAACACACCGACCTGCGGCAGTGTCGTCTGCTTCTTGAAGGAGGCCGCATCGCCCGGGTCAGGCGTCTGGCGCTTCTGGAAGGCCCACCGCGCCTCAGTGCCCTTCACGATGGCGCGGTTGGCGCGGCCGAACCACCGGAAGTACTCCGGATGGGTCGTCTCATAGGTCGGGCCCTCGTAGAACACCCAGTAGCCGTCGGTCGCCGCCGCACTCATGGCGGCATTGCGGCCGCAGAACTCCGGGTCGGCGCCGCGCACCACCGGGTCCAGGCCGCCGGCGTACATGAACGGCACATGCTTGCTCCGCGCCACCTTCATGTTGTCCAGCAGCATCTGCCGGTTGGACTCGAGGGCCTCCTCGTGGGGCACCAGCCCGGCGGGCCGACCGTAGATCGAGGGGTCAGCCCAGATCGCCGGCGCCGCGGGCGTGGTCCATTCCAGGAACGCCGCCTCGGTCATGAGCAGCGTGCCGGGCGCCGGGTAGATGCAGAACTGGAAGCTCGGGTTGATGGCGTCTACGGCCTGCCGCAGCTTCCGGCACCGCTCGCGCCACGCGTTGATCTGGAACGCCCGAAAGGCGTCCAGCAGCTTGTGCTCCCGCAGCCACGGGTTGCGGTCCTTGAAGGCCAACTGCGGCAGCGTGAGGCCCTTCGCCTGCGCGAACTCATTCATGATCTTGTCATCGAAGGACAGGTCATACAGGTTGCCGCGCGAGTCCGGCCAGTAGTTCTCGTAGTCGAGGAAGACGCCGATGAGCGCCGGGCACTCCACGCTGATCTTGGCGTAGTTGGTGATCTGGTCGGTCATCCAGTCCCACAGTTCATCCGAGTTCGGGCTGGCGATCACCTGCTCGGTGCCGTCGGCCCAGACCATCTTCACTTTGCTCTTGGCGGTCATCACCCCGCGCATCCAGGTCATGTGGAAGATGCCGCACTTGCCGGCGGCGGTGGCGATGCGCCGCACCTCGGCCATGTCTTCATTGCCCAGGCGCGGGGACACGACATTGAACCCGGCGTCCGCGATCTCACGCACATGCTCTTCAGTCATGACCCACTTGTTGCTGGCCATGAGGACCTTGTCTACGAGGATGCGCAGCTTCTCGGTGCGCCCCAGGGCCTGGCGGTCGGCAGCCAGCCCGGCGGTGCTCAGCAGCGGTACAGCCAGCAACAACCACGACAGACGGACAAATCGCATCATCAGCCTCCATTGAGCGAGCAGATGGGTAACGGTTCGCCCGTCGGGCGGTGAAGTCCTCCGCCAGGGCCCACAAAGGGATGGCCGCTGCCCGTGCCGAACCATCGGCTACCTCGTGAGGTGATCGCCATGCGTCAACTGCTGCTTGTCGCGGCTGTGCTGTCGTGTCTCGGCGCCGCCGATGCCCAGAATGCCCTCCCCAACCCCTCCTTCGAGGAGGGCGCCGACCAGCCGACCGGCTGGACTCTCAGCGCGGGCGCGGGCAAGTGGGATGGCCCCGGGCACACGGGGAAGCACTGCCTGACCATCACCGGCGACGGCAAGAACGCCAACTTCTGGTCCACGCCCATGCCGGACCTGCCGGCCATGGGCATCTACCGGATGTCCTTCTGGGCCCGCGCGCTGCCGGGCACCAGTGGAGGCTGCTTCGTGTCCGGCCCGAGCTTCTGCAACCGCGACTACGGCCTGTCCGACACCTGGCGGCGCTACTCGTCGGTCCTGTGCATTCCCGGCAAGACCGCCGGCGGCGTCTGTCGCCTCGGCCAGTGGACCGTCAACGGCTCCGGTCAGTTCGACGACGTGGAGCTGCGGCCCGTGCTGCCCGTCCACGCCGCGACGGCGGACGGCCTGACGCTGGGCGACGGCGAGGAGATCGCCGGCACGGCATACAGCTTCCGCACCAACCTCGGCGGCCCCGGCAGCAACTACTCGCGCTGCCTGCAGAGCGCCACGGCGGGCTTCAACAGCAGCCGCTGGTGCTTCGGGCCCGGCAATGAGGTCGTCTACAGACTCCAGCCCGGCGCTCTCGCTCAGGCCGCCGCTTCGGTGACGGTCAACGTAGGCTACTACTCCGCCGGCACGTGCGTGATCGAGGCCGCCCGCGAGCCGGGCCAGTGGCAACCGGTGGGGCAGCTCAACGGCCTGGGGAGCAAGACCTTCCCACTCCCCGGCGCCCTCTTCCCCACCCCGGCGGTCTACCTGCGCCTGCGCTCTCCCGGCGCGGCCGAGAAGAGCGCCGACTTCGCGCCGGGCTCCTTCCAGGTTCACGGTCTGGAGTACAAGGCCACGCTCGCGCAGGACGCCGGCCGCTGCAGTGGCGCCACCAGCTTCCTCGATGTCACCAAGTCGGACCCGCGGGTCGCGGTGGCCGTGCAGTCTCTCGGCTCGCTGCTCCCTGGCGATGAGCAGGCCGTTCTGGCCGTCACGTCGCAGGCCGGCGGCCAGCTCGAGGCCTCCCTCACGCTCCGGCCCGGCCAGACCACGCGCCGGTTGGCCCAGGCCACTGCCGGCCAGGAAGCCAGGCTGACCATCCCCTATGGCGTCGCCGGGGCCGGTGACTACCAGATGGCCCTGCGCGTCACGCTCGACGGCGTCCCGCTGTGGGAAGCCGGAACGGACTTCCACGTCCCGACCCTCTACGCCGCCGACTACGGCTATGCCATCGCCGCCCGTCCGAACATGGACCTGTGGTGGTGCGAGAGCACCTACAAGATCGGCCTGACCCGCACGGCCCCGACCACTCCGGCCCCCGTGCGCATGGCCGCCGCCCGCAACGAGTATGAGCCCGTGCAGGTGGTCCTCCGCCCGAAGACCGCGCTGACAGGCCTGGCGGCCACCCTCAGCGACTTCACCGGCCCCGGCGGGGCCAGCATCCCTGCCTCGGCGTTCACGATCCGCAAGGCCGAGTACCTGAAGGTCACCATCCCGACCGATGGCAGCAGTTGCGTCGGCTGGTGGCCCGACCCGCTGCCGGCCCTGCGCGTGGGCGCGGACGTCCCGGACGCGCCGCTCCCGGCCGGCCAGAACGTCCCCCTCTGGGTCACCGTCAAGGTCCCCCAGAACGCCCGCGCGGGCCTCTACAAGGGCAGCCTGACCCTGAAGGCCGGGGCGGACACGGTCCCGGTCCCGATCCAGCTCCAGGTCTATGACTTCACCATGCCCAGCAAGTCACATCTGACGACGTGCTGGGGCTGGTCCATGGGCAACGTCCAGCGCTACCACAACCTCACCAATGCCGAGGACGTGGCGAAGGTCCGTGACCTGTATCTGCAGGACTTCCGCGAGCATCGCATCGCGCCCTATAGCTTCGGCGGCAACATCAAGGTCGAGGTCCAGGGGGCCAACTGGAGTGGCGGAACGGTCGTCGCCGACCAGGCCGCCGAGGGCTCCCACAGCCTTGTGGTCGTGGACGACAGCCCCAAGGCCAACGTCGCGGCTGCGCCGACGAAGATGCTGCCCGTTGAGAAGGGCGCGGCCTACCGCTTCTCCTGGGCCGTCAAGACCGACAAGCCCGGCCAGAACTACCACCTGACGCTCGGCTGCCACAACGCCTCGGGCACGTGGTTCTCGGGCCGCAACATTGACCTCATCTTCCCCGGCACCGGCGAGTGGCAGCGCAAGGAGATCACGCTCCCTGCCGACCGCTTCCCGGACGGCTGCACGCAACTGGACCTGTCTCTCCGCGGGGCACAGTGGAGCGACAAGGGCGAACGCACTGGCACAACCTGGTGGGATGACTTGTACCTGGGCAAGGCGGACGGCGGGCCGAACCTCATCGCCGACCCCTCCTTCGAGATCGGTTCCAGCAACGTCAAGGTCGTGGTGGACTGGTCGGCCTTCGATGCCGAGGCCCACAAGTACCTGGACGAGTATGGCTTCACCGGTTTCCGGCTGCCCCTGCAGTTCCTCGGCGGCGGGCGCGACCCCAGCTTCGTCAAGGGGCGCATCGGCCCGTTCGAGGAGGGCACGCCCGAGTATGAGCGTCTCTTCGCCAGCTACGCCAGGGAGTTGCAGGACCACCTGGAGCAGAAGGGCTGGCTGGACAAGGCGTACCTCTACTGGTTCGACGAGCCTGAGCCGGGCGACTACGACTTCGTGCGCCGCACCAACGAGCGCATCCACCGGGCCGCCCCGAAGCTCAACCGGATGCTCACCGAGCAGCCCGAGCCCGCGCTGTTCGGCGCGGTGGATACCTGGTGCCCGGTCACCTTCAACTACGACCGCACGAGCTGCCAGGCCCGCCAGAAGGCCGGGGAGAAGATCTGGTGGTACGTCTGCTGTGGCCCGAGGGCCCCGTGGCCCGGCCTGTTCATAGACCACGGCGCCACGGAGCTCCGCGTGTGGATGTGGCAGACGTGGCAGAACAAGGTGCAGGGCTGCCTGGTATGGGAGAGCACCTGGTGGAACTCCTCCGGCTCGCCCATCAAGCCGCAGAACCCGTGGACCGACCCGATGGGCTGGACGCCCGAGGGCGGCTGCTGGGGCAACGGCGACGGCCGGTTCATCTACCCGGCCAACCGTGACTATCCCCACGACAAGCGCCCGTACGTCGAGGGACCGGTCGACTCGATCCGCTGGGAGATGCTGCGTGAGGGCCTGGAGGACTACGAGTACCTGTATCTGCTCAACCAGTGCATCCAGAAGAAGCTCCCGGGCGCCGCGGCCTATGCGAAGCTGCTGGAGGTCCCGCCCACCATCTCGGAGGACCTGACGCACTTCGCGCGCGAGCCGCAGCCCATCTACGCGCAACGCGCCAAGATCGCGGCAGCGCTGGAGAAGCTGAAGGCGGACAGGTTGGGGATCAAGTAGGAGCAACGGCGTCCTCACCCCTACCCCTCTCCCGCGCGCAATACGACTGCGCGCCGGAGAGGGGCTCTGCACGACCACTTCGCGCCTTCGTGGCCACAGAGCGCCCCTCGACTTCCCCTCTCCGGAGCGGAGCGCAGCGCAGCGAGGGAGAGGGGAAGGGGTGAGGACGCCGTTGCCGTAATGCGTTCCCCCTCCCTTCAGGGAGGGGGCAGGGGGTAGGACGCCGTTGCCGTTGCCGTTGCCGTTCACCACACTCAGGAGTACACCACATGAAGCGACTCGCCCTACTACTGCCGTTCCTGGCCCTCGTGGCCACTGTCCACGCCCAGGACAAGATCACCCTCACCGGGACTCTCGACCATCCTGACGGCCTGTACAAGTGCAGCGAGCAGGCCACCTTCTCGGTGACGATCAAGCAGAACGATGTGCCGGTCACGACCGGGGAGATCAACTGGGTTCTGACCAACGACGGCGTCAGGCAGATCGCGGCCGGCAAGGCGCAGCTTGGCGAGCAGCCGACGATCATCACGGGCACGCTGCCCGAGCCGGGCATCCTGCGCCTGAGCGTCACCGACGCCCAGTACCGCGTCGCCCCCCAGTGGGGCAATGTCATCGGCGCGGGCTTCGATGTGGACAAGATCCAGCCCACCGCCGTCGAGCCGCCTGACTTTGTCGAGTACTGGGAAGCCACCAAGGCCGCCGTGCGGGCCATCCCGCTGGACATGCAGCTTGAGAAGGTGGACGACAAGTCCAATGGCAAGCAGACCACGTATAAGATCAGCTTCGCCAACATCGAGAACCTGCGCGTGTATGGCTGGCTGAGCGTCCCGACCGCCGAGGGCAAGCACCCCGCAATCCTGACGGTGCCCGCTGCCGGCTGGAAGCCCTATGGCCCCGGTTCGGGCTGGGCGACGCAGGGCTTCATCTCGATGGTCCTCTTCGCCCACGCCTATCCCGTGGACTTGCCGACCGAGAAGTACGACGAGCTGCAGAAGGGCCCCCTGGCCGGCTACATGCACCAGGGCAAGGACAACCGCGACACCTACTACTTCCGCCACGTCTTCACCGGCTGCACCCGCTTCATGGACTACCTGATGTCCCGGCCGGAATGGGACGGCCAGAACCTGATCGTCACCGGGTCCAGCCAGGGCGGAGCGCTGTCGCTGATCTGCGCGGGGCTGGAGCCGAAGGTCACGGCCATCGCCTCCAACGTGCCGGCCATGTGCGACCACACCGGCTGCATGATAGACCGCGCCTGCGGCTGGCCGCGCCTGATCCCCAACAAGGACGCCAACGTCGCCAAGGTCTCGGCCTACTACGACGCTGTGAACTTTGCCCGCCACGCCAAGTGCACGACGCTCATCTCTACGGGCTTCGTGGACGGCACCTGCCCGCCCACCTCGGTCTACTCGGCCTATGCCGTCCTGCCGCAGCCCAAGCTCATGTTCCCGACGCCGTGGATGGGCCACTCCATGGACCCGAAGTTCGGCGAGCTACAGCAGAAGTTCATCACGGGCCTCGGCAAGCTGCCGTAGTCGTAGGCGCGCCGGCTTCCAGCCGGCAGCCGTTGCCGTAGTCGTAGGAGCGTCGGCTTCCGGCCGGCACGTGTGCCACCCGACAATACTTGCCAGTAGGATGCTGGCGCTCCTACGGCTTCACGAACGTCCCGCCCAGGGAGACCACCATGCCCCGTCTCACCTTCACCGCCGCCCTGCTGCTCGCCACCTGCGCCTTCGCCCAGCCCGAATACGTCTGCCGCGTCACGGCGACGGCGCCGGTCGTGGATGGCGTGCTCGACGATCCCTGCTGGCGTGACGCCTCCGCACCGCCGGTGGTCTCCGAACTCGGCGTGGGCGGCAAGGCGGCTCCCAACAAGACGCAGTTCCGCATGTTGATGGATGAGAAGGCCCTGTACGTCGCCGTAGACGCGACTACCGCCCCCGGCGTCCCGCCCAACGCCAAACCCCGCGAGCATGACCCCAAGTCCTGGGGCGATGACTGCATCGAGATCCTCCTGGCCCCGTCGTTCGTCGGGAAGGACTACTACCACCTGATCCTCACCGCTGCCGGGGTGCAGACCGACAGCTTCAGCCAGGAGGGGATGTCCCCCGACGAGTTCGTCAAGTGGAACCCCGCCTGGCAAGCCGTCACCAAGACGCGCCCGGGCGGCTGGACCGCCGAGATGCTGGTCCCCTGGGAGGGCTTCGGGTTGAAGGCCGCCCCCCCGCGCGGCCACGTCTGGCGCACGAAGCTCGCCGTCGTCGCCAGGGGCTTCCCCCACTCCATGTGGCCCCGGAACGAGACCCAGAGCTTCCACGAGGACACATGGGCATACACGATCTTCCGTGACCCGAGTCTCGTGACCAACGGCCACTTCGAGGCGGGCCTCGATGGCAAGGGCGGCCTGGAAGCCCGCACTACGACGCCTGAGGGGTTCATGTACGCCTACTATGACAAGGAGGGCCAGGGCGTCTGCTCCGTCACGGGGGAGGACCATGTGTCCGGCAAGCTCGCCGGCCGCCTCGAGAAGACCGATGACAAGGACTGGTTCCCGGTCTTCTACACGCGCGAGCTGCCCGTGCAGCCCGGCTCGACCTACGAGCTGCGCGCCATGATCCGCTGCGACCATCCCTTCGTGATGCGCTACAACCTGAGCGGCCAGCGCGGCAGCAAGCTGAGCCAGCCCATGCCGGCTACCAACGGCTGGGCCCCGGTCACGATGCAGGCCACGATCCCCGACACCGGCGCCGATCGCATGACCGTGGGATGGCAGCTCATCCGCACGAGAGGCGTCATCCTGATTGACGATGTTTCCGTGCGGCGGCTCAATGACATCCGCGCGGTCGTCGCGGCCGAGAAGATCCCCCACCCGTACCACAACCTGCAGGAACTCGCCACACGCACTGCCGTCAAGCCCCACAGTCTGCTCCGGCAGGCCGACGGCTGGTACCAGCCTGACCGCGTGATCTTCAAGGACACGGGCACCGGGGCGGAGATCTGGATGATGGCCCGCTCGGCCGGCAGCAGCACGCGCCATCAGTACATGGAGATGTCGCCATGGAACGCCGATGGCTCGCTGCTGGCGCTGTTCGGCGGCCAGCTCGGCAGGGGCACCATCCTGATGGACGCCGCCACCGGGGCCTACCGCGCCTGTGCCTTCTACGCTTCCGCCAACCAGTGGGACCGCCGCGATCCGTCCCGCATCTACTTCCGCAACTACCGCGGCCACGAGAAGACCGACCTGTGGGACCTCGCCTGGGGGAACGTCCTGACCGGAGAGACGACCATCGGCCGCCGCTTCGAGGGGGACATCTCGCTGTGGCCGATGAGCCAGGACGGGGAGAAGCTGCTCGTGCAGGAGCGGCTCGTCGGGGCAGACGGCAAGTCGTACAGCCATCTGTGGCTCATGAACCGGGACTGCGGGGGCGGGCTGATGCTCGACCCCGGCGGCCTGACCCACCAGACATGGTTCAACAAGCTGCCCGACTACTCCATCGAGTTTGAGTGGGAGGGCCAGACCCCCGCCGGGCAGTACACCATCACCACGGACGGCAAGGTGCGCAAGCTGTTCGACCAGACGACCGGCCACCGCGCCCACAGTCCCAATGGCGAGTGGATCGCCGTCATGGCCGGCTGCGGCATCCGCAACTTCAAGACCGGGGAGCTGACGGTCATCAGCCCCGTCAGCTCCGACCACCAGACGTGGGAGACCGACAACAGCTGGTACTGCACCAGCAGTGGACGCTACCTGCGGCGCGTGGTCGCCTTCGGCAGCTCCACCCAGCAACTGCTCGGGGCGCACAACTCGTCCCTGAAGCACTCGACCTACTGGACCGAGGCCCACCCGGAGATGAGCGCTGACGGCACCAAGCTCGGCTACGCCTCGTGCATGCTGGGCGACATCGAGTTCTACCAGCTCATCATGCGCCAGCCCGGCAGCCCGGAGGGGCCGGCACTCAGCCGACCCGCCGCTGGAAGCGTCCGTCTGACATGGAAGGCGCCTCCGTGCCACAAGGAGATCAAGGGCTACCTGGTCTATCGCGCGACGCACAGCGGCGTATGGGGCGAGCAGATCACCCCCCAGCCGGTGGCGGCCCTCGAGTTCACCGACAGGCCCCCCGCCGGCCCCGCCTACTACCGCATCACCAGCGTGGAGCCTGGCGGCTTGGAGAGCCTCCCCTCGGCGGAAGTCTGCTCGGACCCACGGTGGCCGGGCGCCGCCACCGTCTCCGCGGAGGCGGAAGCCGGCAAGTATGCCGCCCCAGCGGTCGAGACCTTCGACACGAACGCGGCGGGCCTGTACGGGGTTCTGCTCGGCCAACTGAAGCCGTCCGGCCCGCTGACGGTGAGCCTCGCGACGCCGAAAGCCGCTGCCTGGCAAGTGTGGGCTCGGGCGCGTGGGGAGGGACGGCTCTCGGCGACGGTGGACAGCACGCCTCTGGGCAGCGTCGCGACGCCGGAGAAGGCCGTCGGCTGGGTCAAGCTCGGCGAGACGAAGGCTCTGAAGGTCGGCATGCACGAGGTGGCGCTGACGCCGAGCGCTGCGGGGATCGCTGTGGATCGGGTCATGCTGACAACCGATGCCGCCCTGACGCCGCAAGGCCTCGGCGGCATGGACGAGCAGTCGCCCGCAGCCCCGACGGCGCTCACGGCCCAGGCCGAGGGGAAGTACGCCGTGCGGCTCAAGTGGCAGCCCGCGACCGCGCCGGACTTCCACCACTACAACATCTACTGCGGCCGGTCCGCCGACCTCAAGCCCGTGCAGGAGCGCCTGATTGCTTCCCCCGCGCTGACCGAATGGGTGGACTGGGGCCTCAAGCCCGGGACGGCGTACCACTACTGCGTGACGGCCGTGGATCGCTCGGGGCACGAGAGCGCCCCGAGCCCCGTGGCCACCGTCATAACCGCCCCTCTCCCCTCTCGCCTGTTCGCGAAGCTCGACCAGACCTGGGACACGACGCAGCAGCCCTCGATCGAGCTGCCCTTCACACTACCCGCGGACGGCGACTGGGTCGTCTGGGGCAAAGTACAGAGCCTCGACGGCAAGGGCGGCGGGCTGAAGCTGGCCCTGGATGGCAAGGACCTCGGCCGGCAGGGAATCCCCTTCGGGTATATCTCGCTGGGCCACGGCGGCCCGGTGCTGAAGACCTGGCTGTGGCACTGCCTGAAGGCGCCGAAGACCGCCCCGGACGCCCCCCTGGCCTTCACCGCCCCGGCCGGCGTGCACACGGTGAGGCTGACCGCCGACACCGGCCTCCAGGCGCTGTTCGAAGGCTTCGTCATCACGAACGACCTGGGGTACGTCCCCGAGGGCACGACCAACTTCCGCGTCGAGCCATAGGCGGCGGTTGGCGCGGCGTGTGCGCGGGGCCCCGGCGCCAGGC